>DAOVTF010000021.1 GCA_030633225.1 Flavobacteriaceae bacterium | reverse complement strand
TTTTCAAATGCTTCTTGTACTACAAATTGTTTGGCTCCTATTGCTAAAGTATTACATGATAATTTTGAAATTACGGATGGTTTAATGACAACAATTCATGCGGCAACTGCTACACAAAGAACTGTTGACGGACCTTCTATGAAAGATTGGAGAGGTGGTAGAGCTGCAATTCATAATATCATTCCATCATCAACGGGCGCTGCAAAAGCAGTGGGTAAAGTAATTCCCTCCTTAAATGGAAAATTAACAGGTATGTCATTCAGGGTACCTACAATGGATGTTTCAGTTGTAGATTTAACCGTTAATATTAAAAAGGGTGCTACTTACGCAGAAGTTTGTAAAGTGATGAAAGAAGCATCTGAAGGTGAATTAAAAGGAATATTAGGTTATACAGAGGAAATGGTAGTCTCACAAGATTTTGTAGGTGAAAGCCAAACTTCTGTTTTTGATGCTAAAGCAGGAATAGCCTTAACAGATAACTTTATTAAAGTTGTTTCTTGGTACGATAATGAATATGGGTATTCAACAAAAATAGTTGATCTATTAGAGTATTCTGCTTCACTTTAATAGTATATTTATAAAATAAAATCTAAATGCCCATAATTTTATTGTTATGGGCTTTTTTATAAATTTAATTAAGAGTTTTGATTTCAACTGAAAAACTCTAAATATTTACATTGTAAAATAAGTTTTCATAAATAATATTCTATATGGCAAACACAAAAAAAATAAAGGGGATAATTGCAATTTTAACCGGTGGAGGTGATGTTCCCGGACTTAACCCCGCGATTCGTGCAATAACAATTCGAGCAAATAGAGAAGGTTATAGAGTTATTGGTTTACGTCGTGGATGGGCTGGTATAACGGAGCTTTTAAGAGACGAAAAAGCTGATAATAGTAGAAACTTCATTAAATTAACTAATGACCTTGTAAATAAGGCTGGTCGTACAGGCGGAACATTTTTACATTCCTCAAGAACCAAACCAAGTCATATGCCAAAAGATAAAGTTCCTGAGCATTTAAAATCTACATACAATAAAGAGATTAATGATCTAACTCCTGAAATTATTAAAAATTTAGAATGGTTAGGTGTTGATTATTTAATTCCTATTGGAGGTGATGATACTTTAAGCTATGGAGTGAGAATGTATAAAGAAGGCGTAAAAGTAGTTGCAATACCTAAAACAATGGATAATGATGTGCCGGGTACAGATTATTGTATTGGATTTAGTACTTGTGTTACCAGAACAATTATGATGACCAATAATTTAAGAACCTCAGCAGGTTCGCATGAAAGAATATTGGTAATGGAAGTATTTGGAAGATATGCAGGCTTTACTGCTATGTTACCAACTATGGCTGGTGCAGCAAATAGATGTGTTATACCTGAGTATAACTTTGACATTGAACATCTTACTGAATTACTTGTGGAGGATCGTAATAACAATCCAAGTAAGTATTCTGTTGTTCTTGCTTCAGAAGGAACTTTATTTAAAGGTGGAGACATGATATTTCAAGATTCGGAAAAAGATATGTTTGGTCATGCAAAATTAGGAGGTGTTGGCGATATGATTTCAGCAGAAATAAAAAGTCATACTCCAAAATTCAATAATGGAAAAACAATTAATATAATTAATCAAAAACTTGGATATTTAGTTCGTGGAGGTGATCCAGATGCAGTTGATTCCATTGTTCCTATGGCATTTGGAAATCTTGCATTGGATTTAATTCTTGGTGGATTTCACGGCAGACTTGTAGTGCTTAAAAACGGAAGATATGATGATGTCCCTTTAGATGTTGTTACGAGTTCAAAGAAGATTGTTAATATTGATAAATACTATAATATTGAGCGTTTAAGACCTCAATATAATCGATTTGAAATGAAGCCAATGTTTTTAATGGCAGCTGATAGCTAATAAAAATATTATACTTATTACAAGAAAGTCCAATAAATTATATTGGACTTTTTTATATTTACACAAATTTTAAATATTGAATTCTGAAGTGCTTTTGCCTTTTTTAACGGCTTCCATTTTACTTACTCTAATGCCTGGTCCAGATATTATTTATGTGATTATGCTCAGCATTACAAGAGGCAAAAAATATGGAATAATTACATCCTTAGGATTAGTTAGTGGTATTATGGTTCATACAACTCTTATTGCTTTTGGAGTTGCAGCAATAATAAATGAATCAGATGTTTTATTTACAATCATTAAAATATTAGGAGCTTTGTATCTTTTTTATTTAGCATTTAAAACTTATAAAAGTTCCATAAATATTGAATTTAATATCTCGGGTGATTCAAATAAATCGTTTTTAGATCTATTCAAACAAGGATTTATTATGAATGTTTTAAATCCGAAAGTAGCTATTTTCTTTTTGGCTTTTTTACCTGGATTTATTGTAAAAGAAAATGGAAACATAACTGCTCAAATATATATTCTAGGAATTGTTTTTATGATTCAAGCTTTTTTAATTTTTAGTTTAGTTTCGATAAGTTCATCAAAACTTACTTCGTTTTTAAGAGATAATGATAAGTTTAAAAAGGTTTTACACTGGTTACAAATAATAGTATTTATTGCCATTGGAATTTATATATTGTTTTCTCATAAATAAAAGTCTTTCTTGTATATTTGACTAACAATGAATCAAGTGAAAATCATAGAATGTCCTCGTGATGCGATGCAAGGAATAAAATCTCATTTTATTCCTACAGAAGCAAAGTCGAGATATATAAACTCTTTGCTTAAAGTAGGTTTTGATACGATTGATTTTGGAAGTTTTGTTTCGCCAAAAGCTATTCCACAAATGCGAGATACTGCAAAGGTTTTATCACAATTAAATTTATCGGAGACCAATACAAAATTATTAGCCATAGTAGCAAATGTTAGAGGGGCTGAAGACGCAAGCAAATTTGGCGAAATTGATTATTTAGGGTACCCTTTTTCAATTTCTGAGAATTTTCAAATGCGTAATACAGGAAAAACAATTAAGCAATCTTTAATTATTTTAGAAGAGATTTTGAATATTGCAAATAGATCAAATAAAGAAGTTGTCGCTTATCTTTCCATGGGGTTTGGCAATCCTTATGGTGACCCTTGGAATGTTGAAATTGTAGCCAAATGGACAGGTATTCTTGCTAAAATGGGAGTTAAAATACTTTCATTATCTGATACAATTGGAGTTGCAAGCGGAGAAACTATCTCGTATCTGTTTACTAATTTGATTCCACTTTATCCCGATGTTGAGTTTGGTGCCCATTTACATACTCACCCTGATGAATGGCATGAAAAAGTTGATGCTGCATTTATGGCTGGGTGTAATCGATTTGATGGAGCAATTAAAGGGTTTGGTGGTTGTCCAATGGCTAAAGATGAACTTACAGGTAATATGCCAACAGAGAAGCTTGTGTCCTATTTTACGACTAAAAAAGTAAAATCAAATATAAATTCATTGAGTTTTGAAAGTGCATATAATGAAGCTATGAAAGTATTCTATTAAAATAAAAAATCTATCACTTAATCCCTTCAGCAGCAGCTATAGCCGCTCCGATGATTCCGGCTTCATTTTTGTTTTCGGCAGGAATAATTGGAGAGTTAGTTTCAATTTCATCTATAAATCTATCTAGTTTTTTACTTGCTCCGCCTCCAATGATAAATAGATCAGGAGAAAGAATAAGTTCAATATGATTAAAATATTTATTTAATCTTTTACCCCATTTTGTATAACTTAGATCTTCTTTTTTTCTGATGGAATCAGCTGCATAGTTTTCAAAAGCCTCATTTTTGTAAGTCACATGACCTAATTCAGTATTTTGGATTAATTCACCGTTATAAAATAATCCTGAGCCAATACCTGTTCCTAAAGTGATAACGGCTACTAGTCCTTCTTTATCTTTACCAGCACCAAAATTCATTTCGGCTAAAGCTGCAGCATCAGCGTCATTAACAACTGTGAAATCTATGCCAGATTTTTTTTTAAACAAATCATTTGCTTGTACGCCTTTCCAGCTTTTATGTAAATTTCCACCACTTTGGCATTTTCCATGCAAAAGAGGAGTAGGGAAGCCACAACCAGCTTTACCTTTCCAATTAAAATGATCTACAATTTTTTTTAGTGTTGCTGCTACATTCTCGGGAGTTGCAGGTTGAGGCGTTGCAATTCTATGTCTTTCAGAAACTAATACGCCAGTTTTTGTATCTACAATTGCTCCTTTTATTCCGGAACCTCCAATATCTATTCCTAAAACTTTCATTATAATAATGGTTTAAAAAAGTAAACTTAATAAAAAAGTTCTTAAAACCATCATGATATTAAGTTCATTGTATATTAATAGATAAAAGGGATTAATCTTGAAGTTTTCTTTTTATATACTTTATAGATTTCGCCAAACCTTTCTGATAAAAATTGCTCTTCTAATTTTATCTTTTCCAAAAAAAACAATAATTAAAAGTATTAAAACAGATAAACGTAAATATGAATAATTTAAAATTACAGAGGTTGCAAAAAATAAAATTAAACCAGCATACATTGGATTTCTAATATACTTATATGGACCAACAGATTTAAATTGGGCATTAATTTTTACTTCGGGTTGCACATTAAAATTACCTAATTTCATTGCTAAAACTCCCCAAACTGAAAGTATAAATCCAATAATTTGAAAAATCACCCAATAATTACCTACTATTAACCCATTGGTAAAAATAAAAAAAGCAAAACAAGAGAATTGAAAAACTACTAGTGTTAAAGATCTATTAGACATTTTAATTTGGTTTATTTTCTATAAACAAATGTAAGCATATTTGTAAAAAATTAAGTAAAATCAAATAATGAGAACCTAAAAGATTAGGTTGAATATTCTGATTTTTTATGAAGACTCTAATATGCTTTAAAAAGTTTAGATTCTTAACTGATCCCCTTTCTTAATTCCAAATACAGGCTATTTAGAATTAATCTAAATAATTTTTTAATATTCTAATTATTTACTTATTTTTGCTACTTGATTTACATTATTTTAAATAAGTCTAAATAAGAATAGTGAAAAATAAATTATTAATGATTGTAATTTTAATGTCTACAATTACAATTGCACAAGAAACAAAACAAGATTCCTTAAGAGTAGTTAACAGGTTATTATCTGATTATAATTCAAATAGATTAACTATTGGTGGATATGCTCAAATAGATTATAATGAACCTGATGGGTCAATTCCTGGAAAGTTAGATGTTCATAGATTAGTAATGCTTTTTGGATATAAATTTAATGATAAGGTTAGCTTTCTTACAGAAATTGAATTAGAGCATGTTAAAGAAGTTTATGTTGAACAGGCTTTTGTTAATTATAATGTAAATCCTAATTTTAATATTAAAGGAGGTTTAATGTTGGTTCCAATGGGTATTATTAATGAATATCATGAACCACCAACATTTTACGGAGTAGAACGCCCTGGAGTTGATCATGATATTGTTCCAACAACATGGAGAGAAATTGGAGTAGGAGTTTCAGGTAAATTTGACAATTTATCTATAAAGTATCAAGCCTATATTTTTAATGGATTTGTGTCTTATAAAGATAGCGAAGGAACTTTGCGAGGTAAAGATGGTTTAAGAAAAGGTCGCCAAAAGGCAGCAGAATCAATTATTAATTCTCCTAATTTGTCTGTAAAATTTGATTATTATGGAATTTTAGGATTAAAACTTGGTTTGGTAGGTTATTTTGGTAAAACACAAACTGATGATTCTTCTATTGAAAATTCTACTATAGGTGTTTCTATGATTGGTATAGATGCTAGGTATGTTTTTAAAGCATTAGAATTAAGAGGTAAATATATTTTTACTAGTTTGTCTGATACAGAAGAATATAATAATTTGACAGGTATAGATTTAGGTTCAAAAATGGATGGTTTATATGGTGAAATTGCTTACGATTTTATGTCATTTCTAAATGCCAATTCTGATAAGAAATTAGTATTATTTACAAGATATGAAAAGTATAATACTCATAAACAAACCGATGGAGATCTTGAACCCAATAAGGCATATGATAGAAATATTTTAACTAGTGGAATAGATTTTAAAATTGTACCAGGTGTCGCTTTAAAAGCAGATTATCAATGGTTGAAAAATGAAGCTAAAAATAGTAATGTAAACAACATGTTTAATGCAGGTATTGGTATTATGTTTTAAAAAACCTGTCTAAGGATAATTATAGATTTTTAAATATAAGTATTATGAAAAGAACCCTTTTATTATTAATTTTTATTTCTTTTAGTTTTTCGATTCCAAAAAACATGTTTAAAAAAATTGATAAAGAAATTAAAAGTGTTTTTAATTTAGAATCTTATTCAAAAACTGTAATCCATATAGAAGATGAAATCAGTGATAATTTATTAGTACCTTTTAAAGATGAAGTCTTTTTTATAATTTTAGATAATAATAATCATATTGGATATTTTTATTATGGAAAAGCGAAAAGTAAAGTTGATGAGTTTGACTATTTGGTTATTTTTGATGAAGAACTGATTATTAAAAAAATTAAAATTTTGGCTTATCGAGAAGATTATGGTATGGAAATAGGTAGTAAAAGATGGCTACAGCAATTTAATGATTTATCAATTGGTGATCAAGTTAAGTATCAAACAAATATTAAAGCAATTTCAGGAGCTACCATTTCAGCTAAATCTATGACAAAGGCTATCAATGATTTATTAAAAAGTTTATCAATTCTTCAAAATAAAAAGCAATTATAAATGCAGTTTCACGGTTTAATAACACAATTTCCAAAAGAAATAAAACTATTAATTACAGTATTTGTAATTACTTTAAGTATTGGTTTTTTTACAGGCGTAAATTTTATAAGAATTACTTCTACCTTTAAATCAAATGGCATTGAATCTAATTATTTAGGAAATGAGGAAGATGAGAATGTAGAAGTAATGCAGTTTAAAAAATCTGAAAAAGAAATTCTCACCTTGATTCATAATCACATTTTATCTATGTCTATAATATTTTTATTATTGGGCGGCATTTTATCGTTAACTTCAATGAATAAAACTTTAAAAAAGGTGTTGATGTTTGAACCATTCGTATCAATTATTTTAACTTTTGGAGGTATTTATGTTTTGTGGAGTGGGGTGTTTTGGTTCAAATATGTTGTTATGTTATCTGGGTTGGCAATGGTTTTATCCTTTATTTTTTCGATTATTTTTATTTTGAAAGAGACTATTTTTTTTATTAAAAAGGTCTGATTAATTTTACTTTTTATATTCAATTTAAATCTGTAAATTTGCACGCAATTAATTCCTAATTGCAAACTATGACTACTCCCAAAATTTTACTAGAAGGACTAACCTATGACGATGTCTTATTAGTTCCTGCTTATTCCGAAATCTTACCTCGCGATGTAAAGATTCAATCTAAGTTCACAAAGAATATTTCTATTAATACTCCTGTAATATCTGCTGCAATGGATACGGTGACCGAATCCGCCATGGCAATTGCAATGGCAAGTGAAGGAGGAATTGGGGTTTTACATAAAAATATGACAGCTGAGCAACAAGCCGCAGAGGTTAAAAAAGTAAAAAGATCTGAATCAGGAATGATCATTGACCCAATTACTTTAACAAAAGATAAAGATGTTTCTTATGCAAAGTCTTTGATGAAAAAATATAAAATTGGTGGAATTCCAGTTGTAAATGGATCTGATGAGTTAATAGGAATATTGACAAATAGAGATTTACGATTTGAAAATAAAAATGAAAAACTTGTTGCAGAAGTGATGACTTCTAAAAATTTAATTACTACAAAAGAGGGAACCTCATTAAAAGAAGCTGAAGAAATTTTACAAATTCATAAAATTGAAAAATTACCCGTTATTAATAAGGATAATAAACTGGTAGGGCTAATAACTTATAGAGATATTATTAAAGTAAGTGAAAACCCAAATGCAAATAAAGATTCTTTTGGAAGATTACGTGTTGCAGCTGCAATTGGTGTTACTGAAGATGCTTTAAGTAGGGCAAAAATACTGATCAATGAGGGAGTTGATGCATTAGTAATTGATACTGCTCATGGGCACTCAAAGGGTGTAGCTGAAATTTTAAAAACAATAAAAAAGAAATTCCCAAAAATTGATATTGTTGTCGGCAATATTGCTACTGGAGATGCCGCTAAATATTTAGTTGAAGCTGGAGCGGATGCTGTTAAGGTTGGTATTGGTCCTGGTTCAATTTGTACAACTAGAGTAATTGCTGGAGTAGGATTTCCACAACTATCTGCTATTATGGAAGTCTCACAAGCAATAAAAGGTTCAGGTGTTCCTGTAATTGCTGATGGAGGTATTAGGTATACAGGAGATATTCCAAAAGCTATTGCTGCAGGTGCAGATACTGTAATGTTAGGTTCTTTGTTGGCAGGAACAAAAGAATCTCCAGGTGAAACTATTATATTCGAAGGAAGAAAATTTAAATCCTATCGGGGAATGGGTTCTGTGGAAGCAATGAGAAAAGGTTCAAAAGATCGTTATTTCCAAGATGTTGAAGATGATGTTAAAAAATTAGTACCTGAGGGAATTGTTGGAAGAGTACCTTATAAAGGAGAAGTTTATGAAACCATGCATCAATTTATTGGTGGACTTCGCGCAGGTATGGGATATTGTGGAAGTAAAGATATAGCAAGTCAAAAACAGGCAAGTTTTGTAAAAATTACTTCTTCAGGTATTGCAGAAAGCCACCCGCATAATGTTACTATTACAAAAGAATCGCCTAATTATTCAAGAAGGTAAACAATTCAAGTAATAAATTTTCTTAAAAACTAAAAAACTCAAAGTTTTAACTTTGAGTTTTTTTTATAAAAAATAAATTCTAATATTATCGTCTACGTCTTCTACCACTATCTTTTCGGCTGGTATTTCTATTTCCAGAATTAGAGCTTCTTTCCCGATTGCTTCTATTTCTATCGCCACCTCCAAAACTTCTTTTAGAACGACTTCTTCCTCTAGTTTTTGGTTTTGTAGTTACTTCTACAATTACATTTCTACCACCAAATTCGCTACCTTTTAGTTTTTCAAGAACATCATCTCTGTAATTCTTATCAATTTCAAAAAATGAAAAACTTTTTAAAATTTCAATTTGTCCAATTTCAACATCTCTCTTATTTAAATTCTCATTGATAAGCCCAATTAACTTTGCAGGATTTAAATCATCCATTTTACCTAAATTGATGTAAAACCTTGTAAAAGAATCATCCGATGATCTTCTACTTTCTTTAGAAGAATCTCCATTTAGATCATTCGAATTTTCGTAATAAGATAAGAATTGATTGAACTCCAATGAAACAAATCTTTTAATAAGCTCTTCTCTATCAAATCCTTCTAATTTTTGGTATACAGATGGTAAATAGTCTTTTATTTCTTTTTCATTTATATCAATATCATGAACTTTATCTATCAGACTATATAATTGTTTTTCGCAAATTTCATTTCCGTTAGGAACTTGTTTAAGCTCAAATTTTTTATTAATCTTACGTTCGATTGGTCTAAGTTTCCCTTTTTCTCTATTTGTGATTAAAGCAATAGAAATTCCTTTTTTTCCTGCTCTACCAGTTCTACCACTTCTGTGCGTATAATTTTCTGTTTGATCTGGTAGTTTAAAATTAATTACATGTGTTAAATCAGTTACATCTAAACCACGAGCAGCAACATCAGTTGCAACCAAAATTTGCAAATTTTTATTTCTAAATTTTTGCATTACCATATCACGTTGTGCTTGTGACAGATCACCATGTAGTGCATCAGCATTATATCCATCAGCAATCAATTTTTCAGCTATATCTTTAGTTTCTCTTCGGGTTCTACAAAAAACTATACTATAAATATTCGGATTAATATCTGCAATTCTTTTTAATGCAGGATATCGATTTCTATCATTAACCAAATAGTATTCATGAGTTACACTATCTGCACCAACATTTTTAGTTCCAGCTGTTATTTCAACTGGTTTATGCATATAATTTTTTGCAATTGATTCAACTTCTTTTGGGAAAGTTGCTGAAAAAAGTAATGTCTGTTTTGTGCTTGGTGTAGCCTCTAAAACCTTATCCAGTTCATCTTTAAACCCCATGTTCAGCATTTCATCGGCTTCATCTAAAACAAGCCATTTAATGCTATTTAAATTTAATCTCTTTCTTTTTATTAAATCAACAGTTCTGCCGGGAGTACCTACAACTATTTGAGCACCTCTTTTCAGACCTCTTATTTGATCTTCAATATTTGCTCCTCCATAGACCGCTAAAACATTAAGATTTTGAATATATTTTGTGAATTCTTCAATATTTCTTGCAATTTGAATAGCTAATTCTCTTGTTGGAGAAAGTATAATAGCTTGCGTATTTTTATTGTTTTTATCAATTAATTCTATAATTGGTAAACTAAACGCAGCTGTCTTTCCAGTACCTGTTTGGGCAAATGCTTTTAGATCACTTTTAGAACTTATTATTTGTGGAATTGCAATTTCTTGAATGTGGGTTGGTTTTTCATAACCTAAATCTACAAGTGCATCAACAATGGCTTGGTTAAGACCAAGATCTTTAAATATCGACATATATTTATTTTTGTAAAACTATATTTTATGTAAATAATTGAATTACAAACAAATACAGTTGTATTTAAATTGAGTTTGCAAAATTACGGCTAAATTATTGAAGTTTACTATAAATTAGTATTTATTGGTTTTTTTTAGATTTTTTTCTATTTCATAACCTTTGTTAAAAAATAAAAATGGATTTATTATTCCTCCGTTACTATCTATTACCAAAGTTCTGGCCCAACCGCCTTTAAACATAAAATAATGCTCGGAACTTTCATTAAACTGATATTGATTATTTTTTTGAAGTTTGTTTTTTATAATAAAACTTTCCCATTGCTCATTTGTTTTATTTCTATCAATTCCAACAAAATTAACATGAGGGTATTTTTCTTTTAAAATATGCAATTTTTCAACAATTATTTCTGATGACCCATTTTCACTTGGCCAAAAATAAATAACAGAATTTTTATTTTCAACAATATTTAATAGCTTAATCGTACCACCATTTACATCAGTGAGATCTAGGTCAGGCATTTGATCTCCCTTATTCAAAAAATATAATTGTTCTAAAGCTAGTTTAGATTCTAATTTAAATTTTTCATCGGTGCAATTACTAAAATAATAATCATCTATTTTTTTTCTTTCACCTTTTGAACAATAGTCTTTTGATAATGAAGCCCAAAAACCATTAGATAGATATTTATTTTTAATCTCCTTATTATTAATATTTTCATTAACCGCTTTCATATAATTTAAAGAAAAATTATTTTCGGTAGAATCACTTAATTCTTTTTGGTATGCTACATTTTTAAAATAGCCCTCTAAATACATACTATATGGCCAAAATCCTAAAAGGCTATCATTATTAAGGTCAATATTTTTTCGGAAGTTAAAAAAATCTTGATTCACCTTAGGGTAATCATACAAACCAGCTGAATTTTTATGATAAAACTGATATTTTTCCATTTTTAGATAAAGCGGGTACTTAAAAGCAATATTGGCAAGATTATCAAAAAAAGGTGATGGTTCACTTTCTTCTGATTCTACAAGATCATTATATTGATTAGAAAATATAACTATTGCACTATCAATTTTTTTTGAAAATTCATTTTCATCCAAATCATAATAGGTATAAAACTCTTTTTCTATTCTTTCTTGATCTACAAATAAATTAATTAAAAAATTATTTTTAGCACTTCCCTTTCCACTAAAAACTAGTGATTCATCAAAATCCCAAGTATCCAAATATATTAGTAAACTATCTTTAGGTTCCAAATATAGGTATTGAAATTCTGGCCCATGTTTAAACGTATACAGCCCTAACTCAATGGAATCTAATTGGAAAGTAAATTTATTATTGGAATTTAATATAATGGAATCTAGTATCTTATCCTCTTTAAGAATATATACATATTTACCTCTCGGATTTTTAATTTTCCCACCAAAATAAGTTGTATTATTTTCTTCTGTACTATTACAGCTAGCAACTAGCAATAATACACCAATAAGTGAAAGTAATTTTAATGGTGATAAAAAGTAATTTTTTTTCAAATAATTAAATTTAAACATGATAAACAAATGTAGTAATATACATTCTTTAGCATTGTTAATGTGATGTTAAAAGTTATCTATAAAAAGGTTAAAGTATTGGTTCGTCTGCTCTTAAATTAAGTTAAATTTTAACTATTTAGATTTGACATTTTATTAGTTACATTTTTTTTATCAAACTTGTACTTATTTCTTTACTTTTGCAAAAAATTTAAAACAAGCATGTTAACAGTATCAAATTTATCAGTTCAATTTAGAAAAAGAGTTTTG
>DAOVTF010000295.1 GCA_030633225.1 Flavobacteriaceae bacterium | reverse complement strand
TTTTTATTTAACTCCCAGGTTTCAACAGAAGGATCGATTCCTATTAAGGTATCTACTTTTTTATGATTATAGTAGGCTAGATTTAAACCTGAACCGATTCCAATTTCCAATACATTCCCAAAAGCTAAAGGAATGATTTTAGCTCTTTGGTACATGGTTGGTTTTGATTTACAAGCCCAGTTTACAACCTTAGGTAGTACATATTTATCGTAAAGATTTGCCATAATAAGATTTCGTAAAGTTAATATATTTTGCTAGCAGTTAATTAATATCAATGAAATCTATTAGAATATAAAAAATATAGATAGAAGCGAATGGAAACTATATTTTGTTTTTGTAAATTTGTGTAACCAAAAAAATAACTTTAAAATATAAATAAAATGGCAGTATTAGTAGGTAAAAAAGCACCACACTTTAGCACAAAAGCGGTAGTAGATGGAGGTACATTTGTAGATGATTTTTCACTGGATCAATTTTTAGGTAAAAAACACGTGGTATTTTTCTTTTATCCAAAAGATTTTACATTTGTTTGTCCAACGGAATTACATGCATTCCAAGCAAAATTAGGTGAATTTGAAAAAAGAAATACAGCAGTTGTTGCTTGTTCAACAGATACAGAACAATCACATTGGGGTTGGTTGCAATTAGGAAAAGATGAAGGAGGTATTAAAGGCGTTACTTACCCAATTGTTGCAGATACAAATAAAACAATCGCAAAAAATTATGATGTTTTAGATGGAGATTTTTTCTACGATGATAATGATCAATTACAAGCTGATGCTCAATTGGTTGCATATAGGGGTTTGTTTTTGATAGATAAAGATGGTATTGTTCGTCATCAAGTTGTTAATGATGATCCACTAGGAAGAAACATTGACGAAGCAATTCGTATGGTAGATGCTCTACAGTTTAATGAAGAGAACGGTGAAGTTTGTCCGGCAAACTGGAGTAAAGGTGAAGATGCTTTGAAAGATACTCATGAAGGTATTGCTAATTATTTATCTTCACACTAATAAAACACTTTTTTAGATAAAAGAAACTCCCTTATTTATTGGGGAGTTTTTTATTTTATGTAACTTTGAATTTAGAAATAAAAATCAATTAAATAATAATATTATGGCCAAAATAACATTAAAAGGAAACCCAGTAAAAACAATAGGTAAATTACCAAAAATAGGAAAAAAAGCACCTAAATTTAAATTGGTAAAAAGTGATTTATCTACTGCAAAATTAAAAGATTTTAAAGGAAAAAAAGTATTGATCAATATCACTCCAAGTATTGACACAGGTGTTTGTCAAAATTCAGTAAGAAAGTTTAACGAAGCCGCAGCTGGATTAGAAAATACGGTTGTATTATATGTTTCAAAAGATCTACCATTTGCACAAGCACGTTTTTGTGGTGCAGAAGGGATAGAAAATGTAATTACTTTATCAGATTTTATTAAAGGTAATTTTGGTAAAGATTATGGTGTGTTAATTAAAACCGGACCAATGAAAGGTTTGCTGTCACGTTCTGTTGTTGTTCTAGATGAAGAAGGTAAAGTTGTTTACACGGAACAAGTTAGTGAAACTATAGATGAGCCAAACTACGAAGCAGCATTAGAAGCTTTAAAATAATTGTTTTAAGGAGTTCATGAAAGATCCTAAAGATAGTTTCTTAAAAGGAAGACTTAAGAGTTTAAAATTTGCCCTAAAAGGTGCTTGGTTATTAGTTACTACTGAGCATAGTATAATGGTTCAAATTTCTTTCGGTTTTTTGGTTACAATTTTAGGATTTTTTATGAATTTAACTGCAAACGAGTGGATGTTCCAGTTTTTGGCTATTGGAATGGTCTTAGTTGCTGAATCACTCAATACTGGTATTGAGAAATTATGCGATTTTGTCCATCCTGATTATCATAAAAAGATAGGATTTATCAAAGACATTTCTGCTGGAGCAGCTACATTTGCCGCAATAATTGCCATTATTATAGGATTGATTATTTACTTACCAAAATTTGTTTAAAATCTTAAAATCTAAGGTTTAATTATACAAAAATGTTTATTTTGAACCCAAAATATTTATGTATTTTTGTGACCTATGGCAAAAAAGAAAAATTCTAGCTCTAAAACTAAACGAGCGAAAAAGAAAAATAATCGTATTGTAGATTTTTTTAAAAGTCAACAAACACACCTTGTTTTTGGGGTTTTTATTTTTACTTCAGCCATTTTTTTATTGATTTCTTTTTATTCATTTATTTTACATTGGAAAGAAGATCAAAGTCAGCTTAATAATTTTACCGATAAATCATTTGAAGTCAAGAACATATTAGGAAAATTAGGTGCTAATTTGAGTGACTTTTTTGTTTATGATGGGTTTGGTATTGCCACTTTTATTTTTCCTATACTATTGTTTTTAACCGGATTATACATTATTTTAAATATTCCAATTAAGCAATTAAGTAAATCATGGATCAATGGAATTATAGCAATGATTTGGTTGTCATTGGCGTTTACAATTATTAAACCTGAAAATCCTTTATTATCTGGAAAAGTTGGTTATGAAATTAATGATTTTTTACAAATCTATATTGGTAGAACAGGTGTAATACTCATATTAGTATTTTCTTTATTTACCTATTTGATTTCTAAATTTAAAGTTACACCTGAAAAAATTAAAAATATCTTTCCAAAACCTAAAGAAAAGAAAAGTGCTATACTTGATGATTTAACGGATGAAGGATTTGTTACTGAAGCTATTCATGAGAATGCAGTT
>DAOVTF010000060.1 GCA_030633225.1 Flavobacteriaceae bacterium | reverse complement strand
ATTATAGAGTCATAATTTGGTTTAACATTAAAATATACTGCACCTGTTATAAAGTTTTTTGCACTATCGGTCGCATGAAATTGAATAGGAGATGCTGCATTACCTGTTACTTCATATATTGATCCATAAACTTGTTTTGATTTATCAGAATATGGAATTGAACTAATACCATCTGCTTTAATTGCATGATTAAAAGTCAGTTTTTCAGATTCTAAAAATAATTCCTTTAAATTATTTTCAACAGGTCTATAAGTTATATTTATACTTGCCTTTAAGTCCGGATACTCAATATTCACCCAACATTTAGTATTGGTTTTTGAAATTGATTGTGAAGATACTTCAAATTTGTATGGGCAGTTTGTGTTGTGTTGCTTGTAATCAGATTTATTATATTCTAATCTCAATTGAGCTTTAGGTTTTGGTAATACGTCTTCTTTACATGAAATTATCGAGATAGACACTATAAGAATAACCAATATTAAATTTGAATTAATATATTTCATTTTTAAATTTACTTTTGAGGTAAAGTTACTTTTATTTGTTTGATTCTCTTTTTATCAATTGCTTCAATTTTAAAAGAATAATCATTAAATTTTATCATCTCATTTTTTTTCGGAAATTTACCTGTAATCTCCAAAATAAAACCCGCTAAAGTTTCAGCTTCAAATTTATTTTCTTCAAATTGAGAATCTTCAATTTGTAATACTTTATAAAAATCTTTTAAATTTATTTTTCCGTCAAAAATAAAATTATCATCATCTAATTTTGAGTATGGTAAATCATTTTGATCAAATTCATCCGATATATCTCCAACTATCTCTTCAATTATATCTTCTAGCGTAATTAACCCTGAAGTTCCTCCATATTCATCGACAACAATCGCCAAATGATTTTTCATTTCTTGAAACTCTTTTAAAAGGTCATCCAATTTTTTATTTTCAGGAACAAAAAATGCTTCACGAATGATTTTAACCCAGTTAAAAGTTGTTTTATGGATATGCGGAATTAAATCTTTGGTATATAAAACTCCAATAATATTGTCAATATTTTCATTATAGACAGGTATTCTTGAATGTCCTTTTAAAATAATTTTTTTAGTAATAGTATTAAAATCTTCATCAGATGCTAAAGCAAAAATATCCATTCTAGGGCACATTACTTGCGTAGATTCTGTATTTCCGAAATTTACAATACCATGCAGAATTTTTTTTTCCTCTTGAGTAGTTGCAGTTGTTGAAGTAAGTTCTAAAGCTTGGGATAAAACTTCAACAGATAGGTCAGATTGTTTTTTTGTTAAACTCCTTTCAACCACACTTGTTAGTTTTAGTAAAGGATAACTTAAAAAAGTTAAAAAAGTGTTTAAAAAAGCCATTGGCTTAGCCATTGCTGATGCAAATTTTAATGCGTTTCTACTGGCATAAACCTTTGGTAAAACTTCTCCAAAAAGTAAAATGAGAAATGTTACCAATACAATTTCTATTAAAAATTTCACTATTGACGAAGATATATTTTGAAAGAAATAGTCGCCTATATAGGTAAAAATGAGTATAAATAATATATTAATAAAATTGTTAGAAATTAAAATAGTTGCTAATAGTTTTTTTTGATCTTGTAATAAATCTGATACTAATTTAGTTTTGGAATTAACATTTTTTTCATCTACTAGATCTGTTTTTGAAAGCGAAAAAAAAGCAACTTCTGATCCGGAAATTATTCCAGACAATAGCAATAAGATAAGTAAAACTATTACACCAATAACTAATGGCCAGACAATAATAATCGTTAAAAAAATACTTGAGGGTTCAAGATCCAAGGATGTATATTTTAGTTAATAAATAATTGAATTAAAAAGGCACGTCATCATTTTTATCACCTACACTTTTATCTTCTGTTTTCGGTTTTTCTACAGTTGTTTGTGCTTGAGAATCTGGGGGGTTATTCAAATCTTTTTTAGTTGTTAAAAAAGTCATATCTAAGGCATGAATTTCAGTGGTATATCGTTTAATTCCATCTTGTTCCCATTGTCTTGTCTTGATTCTTCCTTCAATAAAAACTCTATCACCTTTACTTAAATATTTCTCACAAATTTCGGCTAATTTATTTCTAACTACAACATTGTGCCACTCTGTAGTAGTTATTTTTTCACCTGATTGTTTATTTGTGTAACTTTCATTAGTTGCAACTGGAAACCTTCCAATTGAATTTCCTCCTTCAAAATAATGCATTTTTACTTCATCTCCTAAGTGACCTATGAGCATTACTTTATTTAATGAATTAGCCATAAATAGTAGTTTTAAGAATCAAAGATAAAACAAAATATTATTTATTCATTCTATATTTATCAACAAAGTTTTGAATCAAGGTTGGTATGGCAAAATTATTTATACTTTCCCATAAAACAACATTTTTTATAGATTCATCAATATCAATTAGCCAAAAAGTAGCGTATAAATTTTGATGTGTTAATTTGTGAACAATGGGTTGTTGATTGAACTTGGTTAAATGATGTTTTTCAGATTTTATATTCTCTAAAAATTTTTCAGATTGCATGATTTCTTTAATTCCAACTTCTTGATTAGATTCGAATAAAGGAAATTCAAATAAATTTTTCCAAATATCATTTCCAATTCTCTGTTCAAGTAAAGTATATTTATTTTTATTATTGATTATTAAATAGTTAAAGTATCTATCTCTTTTTATAACCTTATTTATTTTTATTGGCAATGAATTAACTTTTTGCTTTTGTAAAGCAAAACAACTATCATTTAAAGGACAATTTTCACATTCAGGATTTTTTGGTTTACACACTAAAGCACCAAATTCCATTAAAGCCTGGTTGTGAGTTCCTGGGTTTTTAGAATCAATTAATAACTGCGCTAGGTTTTTAAATTCTTTAATTCCTTTTGATGAATTAATAGGAGTTATAATTCCAAAATATCGCGATAAAACTCGATACACATTTCCATCAACCGTGGCATGTGGTTTGTTAAAACAAATAGAAGAAATTGCTGAAGCAGTATAATCACCAATTCCCTTTAATTTGATAAGTTCATTATAATTATCAGGAAAAACTCCATTCAAATTATTGATAATATGCTTAGCGGTAAAGTGTAAATTTCTAGCTCTAGAATAATAGCCCAGTCCTTGCCAAAGCTTTAAAATTTGTTCTTCATTGGCTTGAGCTAAAGATGAAATATTCTTAAATTTTTGTGAAAATTTTAAATAGTATGAAGCTCCTTGCGATACTTTGGTTTGTTGTAAAATAATTTCGGATAACCAAATGAAATATGGGTCTTTAGTTTTGCGCCAAGGTAAATTTCGTTTATTTTTTAAATACCACAATGCTAATATGTTAGAAAATGAGATATTTTTAGTCATTTACAATAGTACAATTAATTTATCTAATTAAATTTTAATCATTTAGCTTTTTGTAATTGATTAAATATGTTATATTTGCCGACTCAAATAACGATTTAATAATATATAAATAAATAAAAATGACAAAAGCAGAGATAGTAGCGAGCATTTCGGAAAAATCTGGTATAGAAAAAGCGGATGTATTAAGAGTAGTTGAAGATTTAATGACAGAGGTTAAACAATCATTGAACGAAGGTAATAATGTTTATTTAAGAGGTTTTGGGAGCTTTATTGTTAAAAAGAGAGCTGAAAAAACAGGCAGAAATATTTCGAAAAATACTACAATAAAAATACCTGCACATAACATTCCAGCGTTTAAACCTGCAAAAGTGTTTGTAGAGAGCGTGAAAAAAAATGTTCCTGTTAAATAATAAAAACCTAATAATATAGTTTAATTATGCCAAGTGGTAAAAAAAGAAAAAGAAGCAAAATTTCTACGCATAAGCGTAAGAAAAGAAGCAGACAAAACAGACATAAAAAGAAAAAATAATAAATAGGTGAAATTTTTCACCTATTTATTTTCTTATTAAGTTAGTAAAGTTCTTTGACATATAATTTGTTGTAAAAACAAATTTTTAAGGTTATACATTAATAACCTGAATATTATTTATTAATCTATTTATCTTAATTTTAAATCAAAAAATGGTTTAAGATAAAGATAAGTGCAAAACATAACAGAGTGAAAACAGAATTAATTATAAGATCAAATTCCTCTGATATTGATTTTGCCTTATTAAAAGATGGAAAACTTGTTGAATTACACAATGAAACTTTAGATAATAATTTCTCAGTTGGAGATATATTTTTAGCTAAAGTAAAAAAAACATTATCAGGTCTAAATGCTGCATTTGTAAATGTTGGAAGTGAAAAAGATGCATTTCTACATTATCATGATTTAGGCCCTCAATTATCATCTTTACAAAAATACACTCAACAAGTAAGCACAGGTAAAAGAAAAGATTTCACATTAAAGAATTTTCGTTTTGAAAAGGATATTAACAAACACGGAAAGATTGATGATGCAATTAAAGCAGGTCAAAATTTATTGGTTCAAGTTGTAAAAGAACCAATTTCTACAAAAGGCCCTCGAATAAGTTCTGAATTATCTATTGCTGGTAGATACTTAGTTTTAGTACCGTTTTCGGATCGAGTATCCGTTTCACAAAAAATCACGAATACTAAAGAAAAAGAGCGTTTAAAAAGATTAGCGCAAAGTATTAAACCAAAAGGCTTTGGAGTAATTTTAAGGACAGTTGCTAAAGATATAAAAGTAGCTGAACTAGACAGAGATTTGCAAAATTCATTGCAACGCTGGGTAAATATGTGTAAACAAATACCCAATGCGAAAACTCCGCAAAAAGTACTTTCAGAATTAAATAGAGCTTCTTCAATTTTAAGAGACATTTTTAATGATTCGTTTACAAGTATTATTACTAACGACGCGACATTAAATCAAGAAATTGTTGAATATTTAGAAAGAATTGCACCAGAAAAAACATCAATTGCTAAACATTATACATCAAGAGTTCCGATTTTTGATTATTATGGTATAGAAAAACAAATTAAATCGGCATTTGGAAAAACAGTTTCCATGAAAAAAGGCGCTTATTTAGTTATTGAACATACCGAAGCATTACATGTAATAGATGTTAATAGTGGAAATCGTTCAAACAAAGCAAATTCACAAGCTGATACAGCTTTAGAGGTAAACTTAATTGCTGCTTCAGAAATTGCTCGTCAGTTACAACTTCGAGACATGGGAGGGATAATTGTTGTCGATTTTATTGACATGCACGCAGCCGATCATAGAAAAAAATTATATGATCATATGCGAAATGAAATGAGTGCGACTAGAACAAAACACAAGGTGTTGCCTCCGAGTAAATTTGGTTTGATTCAAATAACTCGTCAAAGAGTTAGACCAGAACGAAATATAAAAACTGTAGAAGAAAACCCTAATAAAAATGGTGAAGTAGAAGCACCAATTTTATTGATTGATAAAATTGAAACCGATCTTAATAGAATAATGGGAGATAATGGTAAAGAATTAGCACTGCATGTGCACACATTCATCGCCTCCCATCTTACTAAAGGTCTAAATTCAATTCAATTGAAATGGTTTATGAAGTACAAAAAGTGGATCAAAATAATACCTAGAGATGCTATTCCATATTTGAGTTATCGATTTTATGATAAAAACGATAAATTAATAAGGTAAATTTATATCATAAAGCCCGTTTAGAAAAACGGGCTTTTTTTATGGAATAAATTTCTTAATCAAAGTTCTAGAATCACCTAATTTCACATGTAAAATATAAACTCCATTTGAACTTAATGAGTTATTTGATACAAAAATTATAGCATTATTGGTTTTCTTTTGAATAATTGATCTTCCTAAAATATCATAAATATTTATAGAATTAATTATGGAATTTTTAGTAGTTTTTACTTCAAGACTATTGCCATTTTTTAAAATAATTAGCTTTTCATTATTATTGAGCTCATTATCATCATCTATATTTAAAACAGCACTGCTAAATTGTAAAGAAAATCTATCATTGAATGAACCTTGATCTTTTAACTCGAATACGTATTCTTCTTTAGTAAGAAGGTGAGTTTTATTTAATTCTTTATCAAATAAATATATATTTTTATCATTAAATATTCCTTCTAAATGATCTATGTTAATTTTTAGAGTAGTTTCATCTTCAATTTTAGAGGTAAAACCAAGAGGTATAATTTCATCTCCATTGAATGAAGGTAAACCTTGAATTGCTAATTTTTGATCTTCAATAAATGAGAAAAAAGATAAATAATTATTTGCATCTAATCGTAATCCGTCGTATCCAGATTCGTATATATTGCTTGCACCATCAATAAAGCCAATTAAAATTTGACTAAAAGCTCCTTGTTCATTATACAGGTTTAACCATATTTTATCTTTTTGAACAAGCTCTTTGTTTTTAGTAGATTCTATTTTAAAGAAAGTATCATTATTTTCTTTTACTCTCATACTGTTATTAAATTCCAGACTTCCTTGTTGAATAGCTTCAATAAAAAATCCTTGACCACTTGCAATATGTTCAGTTGGAATTTGGCCCTGTGAGGTTGCCATAATACCGCCTGTATTTACCGTATACATGGCATAATCATCTGAGCTATATTTATTATTATTCGCTGCTGTATTATGTGTCCAAAAATAAATAGATCCGTTTAAAATTGTTTTATTGGTTTCATTATTTAATAAGGAATCTGCACTAATTGCAGAAGGGTAGGGATTGCCAATAAAATTCCAATCATCATTTTCATTGTTATTATCATTACTTAAGTAAACAGGGGCATTAAGATGCCCGTTATTAACTTCTCCACTAAAAACTACCGATTGTTTATTTACAAATGGATTTGTATTTGGAGCCATTGCTGTATATCCTTTTCCAATTTCCATTTCACTATTAGCATGTTGCCAGGTATTACTATCGTCATCATAACCATCATCATTTTCATCGCTAAAGTTTTGCGTTTCGAATGAATAAAAAGAATCTTGTGGTGAAGCTGAAAATACTTCTGATAAATTTGCATTTTTAACAGGTGATGACCAATAGGTATAATCATGTTTTTTTAAAGTATTAGTGGTTTTATGAATATTGATATTTCCGTTATTTGTTACCTGTCCAGAATCATCAATCATTATTAAAGAAGCCTTATCAAGTACGTTTAATATACCTTCAACATTTAGATTATTAATAATCGAAATATAATTGTTAGAATTGATTTCTACAATTGTGTTATTGCTAATGGTTAAATTACAAACATCTAAATTTCCAAAAAGTGAGGTATTATAATCGTAATCAATAACTACATTTCTATAAATATCAGGTAAACCATTGTCCCATCTTTCAGTATTGTTAAAAGTTGTATTACCAATATAATGCTCGCCCAGTCTCAAGTTAAATTCTGCTGTAGCCGAATTAATTTCAGAAATTTCATATTCTAGCCAATCCTCTAAATTGAAACCCGTTGCAGCTTCAACTTTATCGCATCCATATTTTCTTACAAAACTTTTGTTAGAGCCCCAATCACTACTATTTCCTATAATATCTACTTTGTTTTCCCAACAAGTTTCGTCATCAGTGGTAGAAATAAGTATGATATCATCTCCGTTAAATATACAAACTGTGGTTTTAATTTCATTTCCATCTATTGCATATTCAGGTGTGTTAACATTTAGAGTTGCACTATATTTTATTGTTTGACCAGATTCTAATGCTGGAATTATTTTTTTTCTACTTGGTGAAATCCCAACAGGGTTTTTAGCATCATCATTCATAAAAAGTGCTAGAAAATAAGTATTACTTTGCGTTGGTTGATCACTGGTATTTGTAATTTCTAACCATTTATTATTTCCATCACCTTCATAATACTGAGTTATCATTAAAGGGCTGTTACTTACACCAGTTCCTTCGCCTTGAATTGTAAAATCAAAAGGGTTTTCAGATGCATCATTGTTGTTAATCTGAATTGTTGCAGTTTTTACTCCTAGCGAAATCGGATTAAAATTTACTTGAAAAATAAGACTATCATTTGGATTTATATTTTGTGAAATGCTATTCTCTAATGAGAAATCTGAACTATTTATGCCTATAATATCTATATTGTTTATTTCTAGAATACCTGAACCCACATTTTTAATGGTAAATGATTTAGAAACTCCATTTTGAGATTGGGGAGCTATTCCACCAAAATAAGTGTTGCTGGTTGCATTTGAATTTAAACTACCATCTATTATTTCAATCTTATTTCCATAGATCTCAATCTCAGGAATTGCACCACTACAAGTTGAGACATGTGAATTAATATTAGTTATATCTTCTAATCCATAAACATCCCATTCTGTTTCATCATATTGATTATTTGGATTTTGGATATGGCTTTTTCTTCTCAAAGTAACATCTTTAGCAAAATTAGAATCATCTCCTATGATACCTATAATATCAATAATTTCATCTGCTATTCTCAAAGCGATTTTATCATTTCCATTAAAATCCATTACACTACTTGAAGATGATAAATTCGCATTTATTCCTAAATTTTCAGTGCCATCTTCTATTAAATAAGTGCTATATGGAGCTATTGTTCCGGTAAGAGGTATTTCTCCAGTAGGGTCTAAATTATCATTTGTGAATTTTGTAAGATTATAATTAATAAGATCAATATTTTGATTTGTAGGATTATAGACTTCTATAAAATTATTTCGGTAACTGGTACCAGATGAAGTTCCTTCAATATATTCGGAAATTATTAATTCAGAACAAGTGGTTAACGCATCACCGGTTAGTTTGATATTATCTATTCCAAGATAATCATTAGCTCCATTTTGTTTAATGTAAATAGTAAACTTAATTAGAGAGCTCGTATTTGGAATACTTATCGTCTCTGTTTCCCAACCATTGGTGCT
>DAOVTF010000251.1 GCA_030633225.1 Flavobacteriaceae bacterium | reverse complement strand
GCTGATCTAGTTCTTGGTGGTGCCTTTTCATTAGATGGTGTTCACCCAACATCAAGAGGATATGCCTTAATTGCTAAGGAAACTTTAAAATCTATAGATGCAACTTATGGCTCTAACTTTGAAGCAGCAGGAGAATTAACAAATATAGGAGAATATCCTGCATTTTATCCTTCTCAATTACCATAATAACAAAAACATATTTATTTAATCAAAACCTCTTTTATATTAAAAGAGGTTTTTTTTATTAAATTGCATTTTTTATTATCCAAATTAGTAATTGCTTGTCAATGAAAAAAATAGTTTTTATTGTATTATTATTCAGCCTATCTGGTTTATTGTATATATATATTAATAATTCTTCTAAAGTTAATTCGAATGTAACCGTAAATAGTATCTCTGTAAATAATTTAGAAATTGAATTATGTAAAACATGTCCGCCAGGGTTTAAATTAAACGATAAAAATCAATGTATTTCCCGTAATTTGTACCAACAATATGAATCTCTTGAAAATAAAGGTGTTGGCGGTTTAAAAACAGCTTTACCAAAAGTAAGAGATGGTTTTTCACCTCAACAAATTGATTTAGGAAGGTATTTATTCTTTGATCCGATTATATCAGCTGATGGCACGGTTTCATGTGCTAGTTGCCATGATCCTGAATTAGGGCTTAGCGATGGTAAAGCAACTTCGGTTGGTTTATATAATTCAAAATTAAAAAGAGCAGCACCTTCACTTTGGAATGTAGCATATTTGAATAAGTTTTTTTGGGATGCAAGAGCTAATACTTTGGAAGAGCAAATTCAAGGGCCTTTATATGCAGAAGACGAAATGGGAACCACACCCGAAAAGCTTTTAAAAACTTTAAATGAAATAGACGATTATAAAAGATTATTTGCACAAGCTTTTCCAAATAGAAATACAAATGATAGTATTAAACTTCATGAAATTTACGCTTCTCTTACAGCTTTTGAAACTTCACTGGTTTCATTGAATAGTCGTTATGATCAATATGCTCACGGTTATGCTAATGCATTAAATGAAAAAGAAATTGAAGGATTGAATATTTTTAGATCATTTGTTGCTCGTTGTGCCGAATGCCATACTCCTCCTCTATTTACCAATCAACAAATTGCTGTGATTGGATCACCAGAACCAGATGGAAAACCCTTAGACCCCGGAGCTGAAATAGTATTTAATGACAAAACGAGGCGAGGTGGTTTTAAATTTCCAAGTCTAAGGAATATTGATAAAACTGCTCCATATATGCATTCAGGCAGGTTTAAAACCTTAAGAGAAACTGTTGAATTTTATAATAAAGGACGTGGGCATGCCGTACCTGAAAATGAAGATTTATTTTTACATTGGCATATTTGGGAACCTAATCTAACGGAAACTGAATTAGATAGATTGGTTGATTTTTTACATACTTTAACCGATGAGTCATTTAAACCAAAAAGACCTAAAAAATTACCCTCTCAAATTAAAACTAACAACATCAACACATAAAAATAATACTTAAAGAATTAAACATGAAAAAAATTATATCTATCATTTTGCTCTTGGCAATTGGTTTTTTAGCAGGTAAGTTTTTATTTAATACAAATAGCAAAAAAGCTCCAATACCAATATCAAATGATTTGTATAGGAGTACTGGAAGTGCAAATGACAGCTCTAAAACTTCAAGCCTAGAGAGAGAATTTACTGGAACTATTTTAGAAATTAAAGACGGAGGCTCTATTCAAGATGCTGTGAAAAAAGCGAATCCAGGGGACTTGATAAGGGTTTACCCGGGAACATATTCAGAAACTGTTTATATAGATAAAGATAATATCACTTTTCAAGGTATTATTGTAAAGGGAGAATGGCCTGTATTAGATGGTAAAAAAGAGTTGAATGATGCATTTTTATATTCCGGTAACGGTATTCAAATTGAAAATTTTAAAATAATAAACTATAAAGGAAATGGAATTATGGGTCAGGCCGGAAATAATTTTATTTTAAGAAATAACTGGGTTATAGACGCTGGAGTTTATGGAATATTTCCGCAATTTGGTAAAAACGGATTGATAGAACATAATATTTTGAGTGGAATAGAAGATGCGGCAATTTATGTTGGAATGTGTGATAATATTGATGTACTACACAATGAAGTTTATGGAAATGTTGCAGGTATTGAAATAGAAAATTCACGTCATTGCTTGGTTGAAAACAACAAAGTTTACGATAATACAGGTGGAATTTTAGCTTTTATTACTCCTGGTTTACCAATAAAAACTACCTACGATGTTATTATTAGAAATAATTTTGTGAGTGACAACAACCATGAAAATTTTGGTGCGCCGGGATCTATAGTTTCTGGAATTCCACCGGGAACAGGAATATTGATAATGGCTGCTGATGATGTAATTGTTGAAAATAATATTATTAGTGGCAATGATAATGTTGGAATTGTAATTACAGATTTTGCAAATGGAGGAGCAAAGGCCGCAAAAGACCCTGAATCTGATCCAAATCCGGATAGAATCGTAATCTTAGATAATTTTATGATTAACAATGGAAATAATCCTACCGGAGAAATTAAAGCGGCTATGCTTACTAAATTCTCTACTAGGGGTCCAGATATTTTAGCTATTGGTGGTGGTGAGGGAAGTACTATCAGAGATATTAACCGTTACAGAACTTTTGGCTTAGGAGATTTTGGCGTACCTAATATTTCTAACACTAAAGATGTTTCTACTTTTTTATTAGACCATCCTGCTCCAAGTAAAGAAATTTCAAAACATAATTTGGGAGAGATAACCTATTACGGTATTTGCTCGGGATGTCATGCGGGCTCTATTCGGCTAATTGGAGTGCCTGTAAATGTAATTCAAATGATCTACAAAGATAATCCACAAGGAATGGTTGAATATATGAATAGTCCCAAAAATTTGCGAGAAGATTATCCTGAAATGCCTCCGCAAAATTACTTATCAGAAGAAGCAAAACTAGCAGTGGCAGAGTATATTTTAGCCATGGATCTTGACAATAAAAAATAATTAAAAAAAACTTTTCATTTTACATTAAAAACATATCTTTGCACCTCAAAATCAAAGCAATTTTATATTGACTTATGATCGTGTTAATTAGGATAAAAGAATAATAAATATATTTTAATAATGGCAAAGGTTACAGGTAAAGTTTCTCAAATTCTAGGTGCAGTAGTTGATGTTTCATTTTCATCAGAAAGTGAACTTCCAAAAATTTACGATTCACTGGAAATTACCAGAAATGATGGTTCAATATTAGTACTTGAAGTAGAACAGCATATTGGTGAAGATATTGTTAGATGTATAGCGATGGATTCAACCGATGGTTTAAGTAGAGGAATTGATGTATTGTCCACAGGTAACCCCATTAAAGTTCCAATTGGTGGAGAAATTTATGGTCGTTTATTTAATGTAAATGGCGATCCAATTGACGGATTAAAAGCATTACCAAAAGATGGTAAGAATGGTTTACCTATTCACCGTCAAGCACCTTTATTTGAAGATCTATCTACTTCTACCGAAGTATTATTTACCGGTATTAAAGTAGTTGATTTAATTGAGCCTTATTCAAAAGGTGGTAAAATTGGATTAT
>DAOVTF010000151.1 GCA_030633225.1 Flavobacteriaceae bacterium | reverse complement strand
CTTGTAATTCCTTCAATTTCTGTACCTTCATTTTTATGAAGTTCAACTGTATCATGAGCATTAGGATCTTCTACAATAAACTCTTCCACAATAATATCATTATGCAAACCTATAAACCATTTTTCATTTATACTGTAGTTATAATTTATTCTAAATGAAGGTAATGCTATCCAATTATCACCAGAATTATTTTTCACACCTGATTTGATATGTGTATGGCTCATTACAACACTAACAGCATGTTTTTTATGATGCCCTTCATGGTGTTCTTCTTGATCTATTATTTCATGATCTGTTTTGTGATCGTTTTTATGTTCTGTTTCTTGAGAAAAAACTTTACTGTTAAAAGAAAGCAATAACAAAAAACTATAAAATAAAAATAGGATTCTTTTCATAATGATATTAATAATTAGGTATAAGTTAATTAAAATATAAAACTCATGCAATCAAGTAATTACAATAAATTACTATTAATATGTATTAATTTGTAATATAAGCAGTTAATATTTAAATAAAATTAACAAATGTTAATTTTATTTAATAGAAATTAATAATAAATAATTGGCGAAATTTCAATAGGAGTTATTGATTTAATAAAAACTCTAATTTTTTAAATACTCTTCAACATCTCTTAAATTTAACAATGTATAAATTTTAATATTTTAGTGTTTAATATCATCGTTAATTAAAACAAAAAAACCCGAAAGATAAATTAATATCAATCGGGAGATTTATCTAAACTATATTTTTAATTATTAACCAATTACAAATTTAAAGAATAAATTACATTTAAAATTTAACAATTGTTAAGTTTTCTTTTTATTTACTCTTTTGATGATTCTGGAAAGAGAAACATTAGTTATACCTAAAAAATTTGCAATGTATTTGGAGTAGGTTTTATCTAAAAATTTTGGATTATATTTTAAGAGGTCTATATATCGTTCTTCATGGGTCATAGCAATAAAGCTTTCAATCCTATAGGTTAATCTTGCAACAGCCTCTTTTAGGATATTTAAATACAATTCCATTATATTGGGATGTATTTTGGTTAAATCTTCAAAATCTATATAATTGAAAAAAAGAATATGTGCTTCGCCAATAGTTGAAAATGTAAGCCTTTGTGGTTCATCAAAAAACAATTTACGGACATCCGCCACAAAAATACCTTCTGATCGGATTAAAATATTTTTTTCATTTCCTTTTTTATCAATAATACAACCTCTGATTACTCCGTTTAAAATTAAAAAAGCTTTTTTAGAGCTAGTTCCACTTTTTAAAATAATTTCTTTATTACCATATTTTTTATAAGTGGTAATATTCAAAAAATTATCAATATCATTTTGGTTTAGAATTGGAAGTTTATTTTTTAGAATGTTATTTATTTCTTTTTCTGAATAATCCATTATTTTATGATAAAATGAGCAAATCAAATATACTACATCTTATAGAAATCTTTATGAAAATTAGATAAAATATATTCTAAAAAAAATAATATTAATAATTGAAGAGTACGTATGTTAGTTTCAATTTAGAGGGGTTAGAGGTATATCAAATATCCAGATAGTTAAGAGTTAATTTTCCACGATAAATATTTTTATAACTTTATTGTAACATCCTCCCAAACAGCCACTGGTTGTATTTTTTGAATTTGTAGTTTTGGAGCAGATTCGTTAATTAAAAAATCCCCAGTTAAAGACTTACTATAAATATTATATCGCAACTGGCTTAGATCTTTGTTTTGATAACGATTCTTATCATGATACACCTCATTTTGTTTAAAATCATCCCCCTTGTCAATTTTCATAATAATATCCCCATCAAACTGTGATTTTGCACCCCCACGCATTGTTCCAGTAACGGTACGTTGAAAGATTGCAAAGATTAGTTTTCCGTTGTATGCCTTACGAAGATCATTATCAAAATCAAGTCTGGCAGCTTCATAGATCTTGTTCCAGCTATCCACCAAAACAACATCGTAATGAGGAATGAGATCATCGAGAATTTGTTTTTCCTGACCACGGGCAAGTTCACCAATAGTATCAATATTATTTTGATTTTCAGGCTCAATATATTGAGCAACTTTAGATTTAAATAAAGTACTGGCAGGATGTTCCTCTAAAGAAATAAAAAGAACCTTGTAGTTTTTAGCTAATTCATTTATGATCTGAAAAAAGAAACGTGTTTTTCCTGTACCCTGTGGAGCATCAATTGTACACGCAACAGAACCAACCGGTTTAATTTCAATATTCCCTAAAAAATCACCTATTGCACCACCAATGGTAAAATTCTCATTTGGGTGTGACACATGGTTAATCGCTTTAACCAAGGAGTTTTTTGATTTGTATATAGGTTTTTCAACCGGTACAGCAACCGGCTTTGCAACCGGTGAAATATTTTGTGCTACAGATATTTTACTTTGTGGTACAGGTTGTGTTACACTTTTTTTTTTAGGTATACGATCTAAACCAAATAAACCTATTTGTGTATACTTTTGTAACACACCTTTTAAGCCATCTTTTCCATTTATATACCTGCCATAGATTTCAGCAACGATCTTATGCTCAAAACCACCCATTACCGGCATACATAGAGCCAATTGATCATCATCTTGATTATCTTTAAAAATAATAGCCCTGTTAGGTGCACCCACATACAGATTTACATCTGTCACACCATTTTTATATAAAGGAGTTAAACCCCTTAACATAATGGCAGGATTAAAGTAAATATTCTTTTTATTAAATACGATCACACCATGAAGGCCATTTTCTGTGACACAACCCTGTGCTTTTACAATTCCTTTCATCTTTGTGATCAATTCCTTTAAATTAAACTTTGTTACCAAAGCATTATCATTAGGTATTACAGCCTTGTAATTTGGATAACGACCAATATCATCAAATTTCCTTCCGGTTTTATCATAAACAATATTTTCAGACTTTTCATTTTCATTTACCTTAATTACTGCCAAAGCATGAGCATCTGTACTTACCAGATAATTCTTTTCATGTAAAACGTGCATCATTACTGGTCTAAGATCATCACGACTGGCAACCTCTTTATTCATCATAACGGTTGCATCCCTAAAAGTCAATTTTTTAGGCTTTACCATATTTTGAGGCAAAGGATTAACAGTAAAAGTTCCAAATTCTAATATATCAATTGCCTGTTTTTTATTTAATTTAGTTAACTTCTTTTGACCTAAAAACTTTTTAATAGCATCAACATAGACTTTTAAGTGTTTTTTATTTAATTTAGGATCAAACGCCTTGCCTAATAAATTATCAAGCTGTTCAAGGAATGATTCTGTTTTATTATATTTAAATTCTTCGTTTAGCGATTCAATGGTAGCATCGGTAATGATACTTTTATTTGGTTCCGTTTCTTTGTTCTTTTTATTATTTTCCGTTTTCTTCCTTTTTTCCTCCTGTTCCATACGATCATAAATACCCATCATATTTGCTTTTAAAATATCCAGACGATCTTTAGGGTCTCCCCAGGCACCAATTTTTCTTTGCCAGTGTAAAGAGCTTGTATTTTTGAAATTATCATTTTTCAAATAATTACTAATTGGGTAAGGCTCTTTTTTCTTAAAACGAATAGTAAAAAGTTTATGTGTATGATTGATCGCCACATCAAAGTACTTAAATGTATGATTGGTTATCCTTAGTTTTTTCTTTTTACTTTCTTCTGTACTACTTACAACTTTCTTCTTTTTACCATCAGCCTGCTTTTTACCTTTTACTTTGATTTCTTTTTGGATCTTCTCATATTCTTCCCAGTATGCAGGATCACCATTGTTATCAAAATCCAGCATATAATCCGCAGCCTTTTGGCTTTGCCCAGCAGCAATAAAAATAGCTTTGTTGTCTTTTTGTAAATGCTTTTTAACCCCTTTTTGCCATCCTTTGATATAGGCAGCATTATTCTTTAAATTGTCCAATAAAATTCCACTTTCTGCATTTAAAAAAGCTGAGCCAATTTCAGCGACCAGTTCTTCCATGGCATATTGCGTATCACCCCAACGTGTACCACGGGTAAAACCCTTGATACTTCGTCTATCCGTTCTTTTGGCATGCCCGGTTGCATGAATATGCTCATGAAAAGCAACACCGTACCACTGACTTAAATTGTCAAACTGTGTTTTTTGAGGCATCACTACTTTATCCAGACTAGGGGAGTAATAAGGACTTTCATTTCTATTCTTATCAATAAATTTGATCTGTAATTTAGGTTTTAAAGGCATGTGTTTTAACATCAATTCGGCAGCCAATATTTTTTGTTCCTCTGTTTTAACGACTTTTGCCTTAGTTTTTAGCTTAGCACGTTTTGCTTTAAAATCAATACCTGATATATCACGTTCATTAAACAGATTGTAATATTTTAAAAAGCCAAACTTTTGTAAAGCCTTGCAGTTTTCAGAAGTACTGGCATTGCTACAAGCAAATTGTTTTTTAAGCTCCTTGTATTTCTGTTCAGAGATCTTTTTTCCATGAAAGGAAAAGATCCAGTTATAATAAATAGCCTGTTGAGAAAGAGAATCTTTTTTTAGTTTCCCACCAGCTTCTTTGATCTGTTTAAAGGTTAGCCAAAACAAACGATCATCTTCTATCATTTCTACTTCTCCCTGTTCAAAACCTTTACTAGTGACATACACTTTTCCTTTGGTTTCTTCTGTATGGAAACGATACATGGATAAGACCAACGCATTGATACCACGATAATACTTTTTACTAACATAATTGATGGGTAAATTATTAAAAGAGAAGCCAGCTTCTTTTGCACCCGTATCATTAAAACCGGAAGACCATGGCATACGATCATGCTGATCAATGATCTTTACAAACTTATCGGTGATCATCTTATAAATATCATCATTGGAAACCCTTTTCCCCAAGCCCTCAATTTCTGTAGTTCCCATTTCTTTTTCCAGTTCAGGACTCAGATAAGGAATACCCAAAGCCTCAAAATCATCTTTAATTTCTATAGGTGTTATCCGTGTAAACTCAAAGCCCATTTCATTTGGAAACTGGCGAAGCAAGCCACTTAATTTATTTACAATTTCAGAAATCTTTTCTTTTTTAGCAGCTCTTATGATCTGTCTTACGCCTGCTCTAGTAAGGCTCTTGCCCTGCAAGTTGTTGTATGTATTTATAATGCTCATTTGCTGTTTATTTTAAACCGGTTGTATATATTTTATTAAATGCCTGTAATTCTAATTCTATCAGAAGATCCTTATTGTCTTTATTTTTTAAGAATTTTTGAAGTTTACTTATTCCATTTGTTAAATTGGTATGAAAAGGTATCTCCAAAAGTTGGATGGACTTGCCTTTATCAATAAATATGGAACTCACATCTATATCCGCAGAAGCAATCAAATTACCAGATCTGTCATAAAATAAAATTCTCTTTAAAGTGATCAGGCCGGCACTTTGAAGATCTAAAACTTTTTCAGTTGGATTTATGATGGTAAAATCAGCAAGGAAAGAAGCTTTGTTTTGTAAAACTTCAAT
>DAOVTF010000095.1 GCA_030633225.1 Flavobacteriaceae bacterium | reverse complement strand
TTTAGAATTTTTAAGAGAAAATGCTCATTTAAGAGCCAGAACCAATACTTTTGGAGCCGTAATGCGTGTGCGATCAGCGTTATCATTTGCTGTTCATCAATATTTTGTTAGTAAAGGATTTTACAATTTACACACTCCTATTATTACTGGTTCTGATGCTGAAGGCGCTGGAGAAATGTTTAGAGTAACAACTTTAGATCTAAAGAACGCACCTCTTAATGATAAAGATGAAGTAGATTATACTCAAGATTTTTTTGGTAAAGAAACAAACCTTACTGTTTCTGGTCAATTAGAGGCAGAAACTTATGCAATGGCATTGGGTAAAGTTTATACTTTCGGACCAACTTTTAGAGCCGAAAATTCAAATACTTCACGCCATTTGGCTGAGTTTTGGATGATTGAACCTGAGGTTGCATTTAACGATTTGGATGCTAATATGGATCTGAGTGAAGATTTTATTAAAGAGGTGTTAAAATATGTTTTAGAAAATTGTAAAGATGATCTAGCATTTTTAGAGCAACGTTTAATTCAAGAAGATAAATCAAAACCTGCCAATCAAAGAAGCGAAATGAAACTTCTAGAAAAGTTACATTTTGTAATTGATAATAATTTTAAACGAGTTAGTTATACAGAAGCTATTGATATTTTAAGAAATAGTAAGCCTAACAAAAAGAAAAAATTTAAATATTTGATTAATGAATGGGGTGCAGATCTACAAAGTGAGCATGAAAGGTTTTTAGTTGAAAAACACTTTAACTGCCCGGTGATTTTATTTGATTATCCAGCAAATATTAAAGCATTTTACATGCGCTTAAATGATGATGGAAAAACAGTTCGAGCTATGGATGTCCTATTCCCAGGAATTGGAGAAATAGTAGGAGGGAGTCAAAGAGAAGAACGTTTTGATGTTTTGAAAGAAAAAATTAAAGACTTGGGTATTGACGAAAAAGAATTATGGTGGTATTTAGATACACGTAAATTTGGAACAGCAGTACATTCAGGTTTTGGTTTAGGGTTTGAAAGATTGGTTCAATTTACAACAGGTATGGGTAATATTCGTGATGTAATACCATTTCCTAGAGCGCCACAAAGTGCTGAATTTTAAAGCTTCTATTTTTTTATAATTATTTTTTGATTTTAAGATATCTATAAGCAAATCTTTTTTTGTATTTTTATCTTGAAGAGAGTTATCTTATGCTAAAACAAAGTTTACAACAAAGGTTGCAACAAAAATTATCTCCACAACAAATACAGTTGATGAAGTTAATTCAATTGCCAACGCAAGCATTTGAACAAAAATTATCTCAAGAAATTGAAGAGAATCCAGCCTTAGAGAGTGGTAAAGAAGATTTGGATGAATTTCAAGACTCTAACCAAGAAGATTATGATGATTCTGGTAATGAAACAATTGAAACAGAGATCAATATTGATGATTATTTGAGCGATGATGAGATACCTAGCTATAAACTACAAACAAATAATTATAGTGCTGATGATGAAGATACGAGAATACCATATTCTGGAGGAATATCTTTTAATCAGCACTTAATCAATCAATTAAATACTTATAAACTTAGCGATCAAGAAGCTCAGATAGCCGAATTTATAGTTGGTTGTATTGATGATAGTGGTTATGTGAGAAGATCAACAGAAGATATAATTGATGATCTGGCATTTTCGGAAAATATTTATACAACACATGAAGAAGTAGAAAGCATTTTTGAAATTGTTCAACAATTAGACCCTGCAGGAGTTGGGGCGAGAACTTTAAAAGAAACCTTACTTATTCAATTAAAAAGAAAAAAAGAAAGTATTAATAGAAATTTGGCAATAAATATATTAGAAAATTCTTTTGATCATTTTGTAAAAAAACATTACAATAAATTGTTGCAAAAATTTGATATCTCGAAAGAGGAATTAAAAAACACCATCAAAGAAATTGAAAAGCTCAATCCAAAACCAGGAGGATCGTTTTCAGGAAATTTAACGGCAGTCGAGCATATTGTTCCAGATTTTACTATTAGAATTAATGAAGGGGAGTTAGAATTAAGTTTGAATGCTCGAAACGCACCAGATTTGCATATTTCAAGAGAATATGACAATATGTTAAAAGGATATGCAGAATCAAAGGATAAAACAAAATCACAAAATGATGCGGTTTTATTTATCAAGCAAAAATTGGATGCAGCAAAATGGTTTATTGATGCGATCAAACAAAGGCAACAAACCTTAATGCTTACTATGAATGCAATTATGCATTACCAAAAAGAGTATTTTTTAACTGGTGATGAACGAAAATTGAAACCTATGGTTTTAAAAGATATTGCTGATATTATTAAAATGGATGTTTCTACGGTATCTAGGGTGGCAAATAGCAAGTATGTTGACACCCCATATGGAACAAAATTAATCAAAGAGTTTTTTTCAGAGTCGATGAAAAATGATCAAGGAGAAGATATTTCTACTCGTGAAATCAAGAAAATTTTACAGACTGAAGTTGAAAATGAAAATAAAAAAAGACCACTTACTGATGAAAAACTATCAGCTGCTTTAAAAAAGAAAGGTTATTTAATTGCAAGAAGAACTGTTGCTAAATACAGAGAACAATTAGATATACCCGTGGCGAGATTAAGAAAAAAAATAATTTAGTACATGGCTTTTTATAAACTTATTTCCTTTGTATTTCACCCTTTGCTATTTTCATTTATTGGAACTTTTTTATTTTTATTTTTATCACCAAAGCATATTTTAAAAAAGCAAGAGTATATTATTTTAGTTGTTATATTCATTAGTACTTATATTTTACCTGTATTATTTTTAGTTTTTTTTAGAAAAATGAATTTAATAAAGGACTATCATTTAAGAACCATAGAAGAAAGAAAATTTCCAATAATATTTTTTATTATTTTATCTGTAATGATAGGTAAAATGTTGTTAAATATTCAAATTGTTGATTTGCTCGCCTTTTCATTTTTTGGTATCGCATTATCATTGAGTCTCACCTACTTTTTTTTCAGTTTTAATATTAAAACCAGTCTGCATACTTTAGGAATAGGAGGAATAATAGGATTTGTAATTATTATGAGTAATGAATATCAATTAAATTTTAATATCATAATTGCCATTCTATTTATTTTAGCTGGAGTAATAGCACTTGCCAGATTAAAACTTAATGCTCATTATCCAAAAGAAATCTATATAGGTTTTTTTTTAGGAGTACTTACACAATTAATAAGCTATCAATTATTTCTTTTATAATATGTAAAATATTAAGCCTATCCTCAAATCACGAATATCAATATCATAGGAATTGATATTCGAATTACTAAACACTTCGTTCAAACCATAATACACATGAAGATTCCATTTATTCCATCCTGTTGATAAAGTTATTCCATATAGAAAATCACTAACATCAATAATATCATTAACATCAAAATCTTCTCTTTGTTTTAATCTAGAATTAGTAGCAAAAATATAAGCAAATTTGAATCCAGGATAAATTCTCCAAAATTTATATTTTTCAGGCGTTGAAGTCCTATATCTAAATTCGATAGGAGCTTCAATGGTATGCATGGCTATTTTATTACTTTTTAGTTCAGAATTATCTGTTTCAGATGGAACTATATTATTTTCTTTTACATTGAAGTAATAACTATTCAACCCATAACCCAAACCTACACCAAATCCAATATTTCGATTAGAATTAATAGGTAGATCTTTTATAAACCCAAAGCCCAAACCATAAGAAAATCCTGTTTGTGTTATTGGGTCGGGTAAATTCAACAATTTTATATAAGTAATATTTGCATAAAATTGATCTTCCAAATATTTGCTATCAACAAAAGTACTATCGTTTTGAGCATTTACGAATACAGAAAAAAGGAAAAGAAAAAATACAATCTTTCTCATTGGAATTTGATATGGAGCCAAAGGTAGATTTTTAAAGAAAAAATACCAAATAGAAAACTCTATTTATAAAAAAACTCCCATTAAAAAATGAGAGTTTTGCAATTATATAATTAAATAATATTAATTATTCTTTTTGTTCTTTAATATATTTATCAACATCATCTCCTGTTAGAGTTTTAGTTACAACTTTTTCTTCGCCATTAACAATTGATGTAGTTGTTACTGTTGCCGTTTTTTCAGCTTTATCTATTATAACTTTTACTTCTTTAGAAATCTTTTCGGTTGTAGTTTGAACAGCACCTTGTAATTCAACAGTAACCGTATTTTCATTATAATTATCTAAATCTAATGCAATACTTGGCGCAATTACTAAAGCTACAACCGACATTAATTTTAATAAGATATTTAATGAAGGACCTGAAGTATCTTTAAACGGATCACCTACCGTATCGCCTACTACAGCAGCTTTATGAAGATCAGACCCTTTACCATATTCTTTACCATTAACTGTAACCCCTTCTTCAATCATTTTTTTAGCATTATCCCATGCACCACCAGCATTTGATTGAAAAATTGCCATTAAAACACCGGTTACTGTTACACCAGCTAATAAACCACCTAGCATTTCAGCACCACCAACAAACCCTACTAGAACAGGAGTAGCGATGGCTAAAAGTCCAGGTAATAACATTTCTTTAATGGATGCTTTAGTTGAAATATCAACACATTTATCATACTCGGCAAGACCATCTGCTTTATCAAAAATAGCTCTGTCTTCCGGAGTTGCTTTTGACATATCAGAATCGTATTTTCTCATTACTTCTAATGCATTTTTTAGTTCAGGAATATCTCTAAACTGACGACGTACCTCTTCAATCATTGCCATTGCAGCACGACCAACAGCGCTCATAGAAAGTGCTGAGAATACAAATGGTAACATACCACCAACGAATAAACCAGCCATTACAGTTGATTTTGAAATATCAATTGAATTGATATTTGCTTGTTGCATAAATGCTGAGAACAATGCTAATGCAGTTAAAGCAGCAGATGCAATTGCAAAACCTTTACCAATTGCTGCAGTTGTATTACCAACAGCATCTAATTTATCAGTTCTTTCTCTAACTTCTTTTGGTAATTCGGCCATTTCCGCAATACCTCCAGCATTATCAGAAACAGGACCATAAGCATCAACCGCTAATTGGATTCCTGTATTCGCTAACATACCTACCGCAGCAATAGCAATACCATATAAACCAGCAAAATGAAAAGAAAGTATAATTGCTGCTGCAATTAATAAAATTGGAATCATGGTTGACATCATACCAACGCCTAAACCAGCAATAATATTTGTAGCAGATCCGGTAGCAGATTGATTTACAATTCCCGTAACAGGTTTAGAACCTGTACCTGTATAATACTCTGTGATCATACCAACTCCTAATCCTGCAACAAGACCTACAATAGTAGCCCAGAACACACCCATTGATGTGAATTCCATTCCGTTGAATGACCATGTTTCAGGTAAGAAATTTGTAATTAAAAAGTAAGAAGCAGCTACCATAATTGCTGATGATAAATACTCACCAATATTTAACGCTGTTTGAGGATTTCCTCCTTCTTTTACTTTTACAAAGAAAGTTCCAATAATTGATGTGATAATTCCTGTTGCTGCAAGTGCTAAAGGAAGCATAACTGCACCTAATTTGAATTCTGCGAAAGCATCAATATTAAAAAATACAGCACCCAATACCATGGTTGCAATAATAGAACCAACAAACGATTCAAATAGATCGGCTCCCATACCGGCAACATCACCAACATTATCACCAACATTATCTGCAATGGTTGCAGGGTTTAGAGGATGATCTTCAGGAATACCTGCTTCAACTTTACCAACAAGGTCAGCACCAACATCGGCAGCTTTAGTATAAATACCTCCACCAACACGTGCAAACAATGCAATTGAAGATGCTCCTAAAGAGAATCCTGAGATAATATTTAATACAGTAGTTAAACCATCTTTATCATCAACACCATATATATTACTATATATTAAGAATAGAACACTTAAACCAATAACACCTAAAGATACAACTCCAATACCCATTACCGCACCACCTGAAAAAGCAACTTCAAGCGCTTTATTTAATGATGTACGTGCTGCATTTGTAGTTCTTACATTTGCTTTGGTTGCAATACGCATACCTATAAATCCGGCTAATGCCGACATTAAAGCACCAACAACAAATGATAAAGCTACAAGACCACTAGAATTTTCTTCAGAATTTCCTTTAAAAACCAATAATACCGCTACTGCAATTACAAAAACAGATAAAACCTTATATTCTGCTTTTAAAAATGCCAAAGCACCATCTGCAATATGTTTTGCAATAACAGCCATTTTTTCGGTTCCAACTTCTTGCTTTGTAACCCAGGCTGATTTATAAAACATAAACACAAGACCTATAACTCCTGATAGAGGTAATAAGTAAACTAAACTTTCCATATATATTTATTTTAATTTGAAATAATTTTAAGCGTCTGCAAAAATAGCAAAACTAGTCATATATAAAAGCTATTTTTTGTTTATTTTCTTAGTTTACATGTCATTGGGTAATAAACACTTACTTTAAAAATCAGATTAATTTTTATAAAATAAAAAAGACCCAACTATTTGTTGAGTCTTTGTACCTTGGGTGGGAATCGAACCCACACGATCTTGCAATCACTGGATTTTGAATCCAGCGCGTCTACCAATTCCGCCACCAAGGCATAAATTTTGGTGTGCAAATATAACTTATTTGTTTAAATCGTAAAAGACTTTTTAAGTCAATATTTAAAGATAGAGTATTAAAATAATCTTTGAAATTATTTATGTAAGAATTAAAATAAATAATTAATTTTGCAAACAACAAATCCAAAATAATTCTCTAAAAAACACAATATTATGAAACGAAAAGTTCTATCTCCAAAAATATTTGCCAGTTCTCAAAGTACCATTTTGGCTGAAAAAATTGCTAAAGAGTATGGTGTAGAATTAGGGAAGGTCAAAAAAAATGCATTTAGTGATGGTGAATTTCAAGTTTCATTTGAAGAATCTATAAGAGGTCGAAGGATCTTTTTAATTGGTTCAACAATGCCACCAAATGATAATTTAATGGAAATGCTATTAATGATAGATGCTGCAAAACGAGCTTCTGCAAGGCATATTACAGCAGTAATGCCATATTTTGGATGGGCAAGACAAGATCGAAAAGACAAGCCAAGAGTACCTATTGCTGCTAAAATGGTTGCAAAAATTTTACAGGCAGCCGGCGCTACT
>DAOVTF010000270.1 GCA_030633225.1 Flavobacteriaceae bacterium | reverse complement strand
CGCATTTAAAACTCGACCTGAAACAGATAAGTCACTAAAAGGAACTTTTTTACCTTCACTTTTTGGAAGAATTACATCGAAATCAACCTTAGTACCCGAGTTCATTAAAATATGTTTTACCTGACTAGCAGATAATTGAGGGTAATAAGAACGAACTAAAGCCGCAACACCTGCAACTTCTGGAGCTGCCATTGATGTTCCTTGAATAGATTTGTATTCGTTTTTTGGAATGGTTGAATAAATTTCTAAACCTGGAGCGAAAATATCAACATTTAATTTTCCGTAATTTGAAAAACTTGCAACTAATTTTTCATTATAGTGACGAGTCATAGCACCAACAGTAATTACATTATCAGTTATTTCTTTTACTTTATCTGGAGCATCAGTTGGAAAATTGTCACTTTTGTCAATATTTTTACCATCATTACCTGCTGCATGAACTAATAATACATCTTTACTGGCAGCATATTTAAAAGCTTCGTGAACCCATTCAGGGTTTGGAGAATAGCTTTTTCCAAAACTCATATTAATTACTTTTGCACCATTGTCAACCGCGTAATGGATTGCTAAGGCAACATCTTTATCATATTCATCACCGTCAGGTACAGTTCTAACTGTAAGTAATTTAACGTTGTTGGCAACGCCATTCATACCTTTTCCATTATTTCTTGTAGCTAAAGCAATTCCGGCTACATGTGTACCATGCATTTCATCATCAATAGAACCAATTGTAAATGCATTGCCATAAGGTGTGTCCTTAATATCATAAGCATTATCACCAGTAGTTCTACCGTCAAAATCAAGATTATACATTACATTTACTTGAGACCCGTAATAATCAAGACCTCTATCCAATTGACTATCTACTTCAGCATAGGTTCCACCATTGCCAAGAATTTGCATTAAAAACGGACTTCTATCAGCTTCATCTAAAGAGTTAAGATCAGCAATAGTATATTCTTTTTTATTTAATTTTTTAACCGCGTCATCGTTAGCGTCATTCAAAACCATTTTAGTTTTTTTGTAATGCTCATAATTTCCCGTTGCCTCTTCAACTCTTTTTTCAAAGTCCTTTTTAACTTTTAGATAGTAAGTATATTCATCTTTATCATTAGCGGCAATTTGATCTTCGGTTTTACCAGCATACTTTGCATCTAATTTTTTGTAAATTCTGGTTACTTCTAATTGTTCAGGAGTTGCTTTTCCTTCACCTCCTAAAAAGTTCCAACCATGAATATCATCTATATAACCATTTTTGTCATCATCTTTTCCGTTACCGGCAATTTCATCACTATTGATCCATACATTGTCTTTTAAATCTTCATGTTCAAAATCGATACCCGAATCAATTACAGCAACAATAACCGTAGTCGTTTTTTTATTAGCAACAAATTCATATGCTTTTGCTAAACTCATACCTGGAATTGAATCCGTTGTAATATCAGCATGTGGCCATTTTTGAATTTCTTTTTCAGTCATAGTTCCTTTTTTGGCAGGAATTGTAACTGCTGTTGCCGATCCTACAGGAACTGCAACATCATGAATGTTTTTAGTTGTACTACAACTTGCAAGGATAATACCTAACCCTATGCTTAAAATTAATTTCTTGTTTATCATTTTTATTAATATTGGTTTATTTATTATTTGAATATTTCACTAAATTTAAATGTTTGATCTAATCTAACTCCTTTTTCAGTGTGCTTAACTGTACATATTTGGTTTATAGCATCATGCTCCAAAAATAAGTAGTAATTATTATCAGCAGCTTTATTTAGAAACTTTGCTTTTTCATCCATGGTAACTAATGGCCTGGCATCGTAACTCATTACATAAGGTAAAGGAATATGCCCAACTGTTGGTAATAAATCTGCCATAAAAACTAAAGTTTTGTCTTGGTATTGAATATGTGGAATCATTTGTTTTTCCGTATGACCATCTGCAAATAAGATATCAAAACCTAATTCTGAATTTTCTAAGAATTTCTTTTCAGGAATAGTAATATGATTTAATTGAGCACTACTTTCAATAGGATTGATGTTTTCTTTTAAAAAAGAAGCTTTTTCTCTTGGATTAGGATTGGTTGCCCAATTCCAATGATTTTTATTGCTCCAATATTTAGCATTTTTAAAGGCTGGCTCATAACCTGTTTGGTCTTTATTCCATTGAATACTTCCACCACAATGATCAAAATGTAAATGTGTTAAAAATACATCTGTAATATCATCACGATGAAATCCAATTTTTGCTAAAGAGTTATCTAAAGTTGCATCCCCGAAAGGGAAATAATAGCTAAAAAACTTATCGGATTGTTTATTTCCGGTACCATTATCGATTAAAATTAATCGGTTACCATCTTCAATCAACATACATCTTAAAGCCATGTCGATTAAATTTTTGCTATCAGCCGGATTGGTTTTTTGCCAAATAACTTTAGGAACAACACCAAACATGGCGCCACCATCTAGTTTAAAATTTCCGGTTTCAACGGGGTAAATTTTCATACAATTTTTAAAAGTCATGCAAATATGCAAAAAATTGAGTAAATCATTGTTAAAGAAATCAAAAAAACCTCATTACTTGATAGTTAAGTAACGAGGTTTACATTGGAGGCGTCAAGCGGATTCGAACCGCTGTAGGAGCTTTTGCAGAGCCCAGCCTAGCCACTCGGCCATGACGCCAAAATTGGATTGCAAATTTACATAAATTAAGTTTTTAAACAATAAAAAAACAGAATTTCATTAAGACCATTAATTTTTAAGATAGATCCATCAAAATATATCTTTTCATCATTGAAACTATTATCTTTTTCTATCCATCACAATAGAAACCATTTCAACATTCCCGCCAATTGGTGGATTTAATTTTGAGACTTTTACTTTTACGTTATCTACCAATGGGATTTCAAATAGAATTCGATCTAAAATTTTATCAGCAACACTTTCTAATAACTTGGTTCTGATAGCCATTTCTTCTTTTACAATTTTATTTAAATGGACATAATCTACAGTATCATCTAAATGATCTGTTTTAGCAGATTTTTTTAGGTTGGCCTTAACGGATAAATCTATTCTGTAATCAGAACCAATTTTACCTTCTTCAACCAAGCAGCCATGATAGGCATAAACGCGAATATTTTTTACTTTTATTATTCCCAAAATATAAGTTTTGACAAATATAATGTATTGAATGATTTAT
>DAOVTF010000130.1 GCA_030633225.1 Flavobacteriaceae bacterium | reverse complement strand
GTGCCTGCGACATGACTCCTCACTGTCAAATTCTGCTGTAAAACTAAAAATATTCATATATTTATCTTTCCTTAAAGATACTAAATAATTTATAATTATTAGTGTTTACGGATATACAAAAGAATAATAATCTTAATAAAACAATTGCATAAACTAATTATAAAAATAAAAGCCAATGGCTAAAAGCTAAAGGCCAAAAACATATTTACATGTCATACGATAAATTTACAATATTGAAAAGTACCGCATATCCATTACCAATAGAGAATGTAGATACAGATCAAATAATTCCGGCTCGATTTTTAAAAGCTACAGAACGTAAGGGTTTTGGTGATAACTTGTTTAGAGATTGGCGGTATAATGATGATGGCTCTCCAAAAACTGATTTTGTTCTAAACAATCCAAAATATAAGGGTAAAATCTTGGTTGGTGGAAGAAACTTTGGGTCAGGATCATCACGTGAACATGCAGCATGGGCTGTTTATGATTTCGGATTTAGATGTGTAATATCAAGTTTTTTTGCTGATATATTTAAGAATAACTGCCTGAACGTAGGAGTTTTACCTGTACAAGTTAGTTCTGAATTTACTCAAAAAATATTTGATGCTATAGAAAATAAACCTGATACTGAGATTATAATTGATCTACCAAATCAGAAAGTAACCATTGTTCCTACGAGTGAATCGGAAAACTTTGATATCAATGGATATAAAAAAGAAAATATGGTTAATGGATTTGATGATATTGATTATTTACAAGATATGACGAATGAAATTGAAGAATTTGCTAAAACCCGACCATTTTAAATATCTGCTTTAAGCAATATGCTTTAAGATTATAAAACAAGACCAAATATATTTCAAAACTATGAAGCGAAAAATTGAAATAATGGATACCACACTCCGTGATGGAGAGCAAACCAGTGGTGTCTCATTTTCTTCAAATGAGAAATTAACTATTGCAAAATTACTTTTAGAAGAGTTAAATGTTGACAGAATAGAAATAGCTTCAACCAGAGTTTCTGAAGGTGAATTTGAGGCAGTTAAGAGTATTTGTGAATGGGCAAGTAAGAATGGTTTTATACAAAAAGTTGAAGTTCTGTCTTTTGTAGATAATGGATTATCTATTGATTGGATGATCAAAACAGGAGCTAAAGTGCAGAACCTTTTAACTAAAGGGTCATTAAATCATTTAAAGCATCAGTTAAAGAAAACTCCGGAACAACATTTTGAAGATGTTTCTAAGGTGATTTCAATTGCAACTAACAAGGGTATTGATACCAATGTTTATTTAGAAGATTGGAGTAATGGTATGAGAAATTCGTCGGATTATGTTTATCAATTTCTTAATTTTTTAACCACACAAAATATAAAAAGAATTCTTTTACCTGATACTTTAGGGGTATTAACCCCTAGCGAAACATATAAGTATATTTCAGAAATTCGTTTGAAATATCCTAAAATGCATATTGATTTTCATGCACATAATGATTATGATTTAAGTGTTGCCAATGTCTTAGAATCGATCAAGGCTGGAGCAAATGGATTGCATTTAACTATCAACGGAATGGGAGAAAGAGCAGGTAATGCGCCTTTAGCAAGTGTTGTAGCTGTTATTAATGATTTTTTACCAGAAATAGAAATAGCTGTTAATGAAAAATCTTTATATTCTGTAAGTAAGTTAGTAGAAACTTTTTCTGGATTTAGAATCCCAGAGAATAAACCAGTTTTAGGCGAAAATGTATTTACTCAAACTGCTGGTATACATGCAGATGGAGATAGTAAAAATAACCTTTACTTCAATGATCTTTTACCCGAAAGATTTGATAGAAAAAGACAATATGCCTTAGGAAAAACATCAGGTAAAGCAAACATCCAAAAGAATTTGCAAGAACTTGGATTGCATTTTAATGATGAAGATATTTTAAAAATAACACAACGAATTATTGAACTTGGTGATAAAAAAGAAGTTGTGACAAAAGATGACTTGCCATATATAATTAGCGATGTATTGAGCAGTGATTTATACGAGGAAAAAATAAAAGTAGTTTCTTATGTTTTAACCCATTCTAAGGGATTGAGACCTTCAACAACTATTTCAGTTTCCATCGATGATAAAATAGTTGAAGAGCATGCACAAGGAGATGGTCAATTTGATGCCTTTATGAACGCCCTTAAAAAAGTATATGAGAATAAAGAAATGGAATTACCAAAATTAACAGATTATGTGGTTCGAATTCCTCCAGGTTCTGCTTCTGATGCATTGTGTGAAACTGTAATTACATGGCAAAAGGGTGATAAAAATTTTAAAACCAGAGGTTTAGATTCTGATCAAACAGTTTCAGCTATTGTGGCAACTCAAAAAATGTTAAATATAATATAAATTCAATATGCTTTTAGTAATAAGCTATTAGCTATTAACAAAATTTAATACAACTTTTTACTTTAAACTTTTAAAATGAAATTAAACATAGCACTTTTAGCAGGAGATGGAATAGGTCCTGAAGTAATTGATCAAGCAGTAAAGGTTTGTGATGCAATTGCAATTAAATTTAATCATGATATAAACTGGAAACCTGCCTTAACAGGTGCAGCTGCTATTGATGCTGTGGGAGATCCATATCCAGATGAAACGCATGAGATTTGTATGAATTCAGATGCTGTTTTATTTGGAGCAATCGGTCATCCAAAATATGATAATGATCCGTTGGCAAAAGTTAGACCCGAACAAGGGCTTTTAAAAATGCGTAAAGAACTTGGTTTGTTTGCTAATATTCGTCCAACTTTTACTTTCCCATCATTAATTGATAAATCTCCACTAAAAAGAGAACGTATTGAAGGTACAGATTTGGTGTTTTTAAGAGAGTTAACAGGTGGAATTTACTTTGGAGAAAAGGGTAGAAAAGATAATGGTAACACGGCTTTTGACAATTGTGTTTATACAAAAGAAGAAGTATTAAGATTGGCTAAAAAGGGATTTGAATTAGCAATGACCAGGTCTAAAAAACTATGTTGTGTTGATAAAGCCAATGTCTTGGAAACTTCACGTTTATGGAGAGAAACCGTACAGGGCCTAGAGAAGGAATACCCTGAAGTTGAAGTTAGTTACGAATTTGTTGATGCGGTAGCGATGCGATTGGTGCAATGGCCAAGTTCGTATGATGTATTGATAACCGAAAATCTATTTGGAGATATTTTAACGGATGAAGCTTCTGTGATATCAGGATCAATGGGTTTGATGCCGTCAGCTTCTGTAGGCGAAAATAATTCATTATATGAACCTATTCACGGTTCTTATCCGCAAGCAGCAGGAAAAGATATTGCAAATCCCTTGGCTACAGTATTATCTGCTGCTATGATGTTTGAAGATGCATTTGGATTAAAAGAAGAGGCACAAGCTATTAGAAATGTTGTTAATAAATCTTTAGTAGAAGGTATTGTAACCGAAGACTTATCTGAAAATAAAACTGCTTATAAAACAAGTGAAGTAGGAGACTGGTTGACTGAAAACATATAGAATTTATCATAACAAATTAATTTTCAACAATCTACCTTATATTTATAAGTTTGTTAAAAAATATCGCAATAAGTATTGCTAAAAAACTTATATAATTAAGTACTTTTGCAAGGTTTATTTATTGTTATCTATGGTGCTCACAAAATTTGATAAAGAAGAAAAAGTTATTGGTAAAAAATTGTACGATTATCAGCATGGTGCAATTGATAAAATATTTGATAAAATAAATGAGTCTCCAACTAATTACAATCTTTTGTATCAATTACCTACTGGAGGAGGTAAAACTGTTATTTTTTCAGAAATTGCCAGAAGGTATATAAAGAAAACTAACAAAAAAGTATTAATTCTTACCCATAGAATAGAATTATGTAAGCAAACTTCAAATATGCTCACCGAATTTGAAGTTGAGAACAAAATTATTGATAGCAGTGTAAAAGAAATTACCAACGAAGATGATTATACCTGCTTTGTTGCAATGGTTGAAACTTTAAATAACAGAATTAAAGAAGAAAAGGTTGATATTCATGATATTGGATTAGTAATTGTTGATGAAGCACATTACAATTCTTTTAGAAAGTTATTTAATTATTTTGAGAAATGTTTTATCCTTGGGGTAACTGCTACACCTCTAAGTTCAAATATAAATCTACCAATGCATGAGATATATGATGATCTAATTGTTGGAGAAAAAATATCATCTTTAATTGAAAAAGGCTTTTTAGCTGAAGCAACTATATATAGCTACAACGTAAACCTTAGTTCTTTAAAAATTGGAGCTAATGGTGATTATACAGTAAAATCATCAGAAGAATTGTATGCGAAGAGTACAATGCAAAGTAAATTAGTTACTGCATATGAAAATACGTCTAAAGGAAAGAAAACTTTAATTTTTAATAACGGTATTCATACATCTAGACATGTTTATGAGATTTTTAAAAATGCAGGTTATAAAGTGCGATATATTGATAATACGAATTCAAAAGATGAACGTACTAGTACCTTAGAATGGTTTAAGAACACACCTGATGCTATTTTAACCTCTGTTGGCATATTAACTACAGGGTTTGATGAACCAACTATTGATACTATTATTATTAATAGGGCAACCAAATCATTGGCTTTGTATTTTCAAATGATAGGTAGAGGATCGAGAATTATTGAAAATAAAAAAGTTTTTTCAGTTGTTGATCTTGGTAATAATCTTTCCAGATTTGGATTATGGACAGATGATATTGATTGGCACTTGATCTTTAAAAACCCAACATTTTACCTAGAGAACTTGATTAGTGATGATGAGATTGAGCGTAACTTTAGATATGTAATGCCTGATATTGTTCGTGAAAAATTTGCAAATTCTAAAGATTTTGATTTTGACATAAAAGAAGAATATGCTGTAGCTGTTAAATCAGGATTAAAATCAAAATATGTTTTAGAAAAATCTATTGCTCAACATGCAAGAATTTGTGCAGAGAATAGTGAAGATGTTTTTGATGCACATATACTTTCACGCGAATTATTTGATGATATTGAATACAGAATTAAACAATACTCTTATTGTATTTTAAAAAGTTCGAAAAACTACTTAAAATGGCTTGAAGAAGATTATAGACGTCAGCTTCGAGTAAAAATTAGTCAGGAGTTTCATTAATAAATTGGAGACGGAAGACTGAAAATCAAAAAAAATGTTTTCTGTTTTAAATTCAGTATTCAAACATTTAAACCTTGAATTGACTGGGTAACTCAAATATTTCCAAATCAAAATAAGGCACAGCAGCAATTAAGTGATCAAATATATCAGCCATGATATACTCGTAATTTTGCCAGCGTTTATCACTGCTAAAAGCATATATTTCAATGGGTAATCCTTGTGTTGTAGGAGGTAGTTGTCTCGTCATTATCATCATGTCTTTGTTAATGGCCGAATGGTTTTCAACATAGGATTCGGCATATTTTCTAAAAACACCAATATTGGTTAAATTTCTACCATTGATAAGTAATTCTTTATTAACATTTTTTTCTTTGTTATAGCTACTAATATTTTTTTGACTATTTTCTAAATACGAAGAAATTAATTTAATTTCTTTTAATTTATTAACCCTATTTTCAGTTAAATACTCCACACTACTTAATTTAATAACTAAAGCTCTTTTAATTCTCCTGCCACCAGATTTTTCCATTCCTCTCCAATTTTTAAAGGAATCGGATATCATTGCATAGGTAGGAATTGTAGTTATGGTTTTATCAAAATTTTGAACCTTAACTGTTGCCAAATTAATCTCAATTACGGTTCCATCAGCTCCATATTTTTCAAAAGTAATCCAATCTCCAATACGAACCATATCATTGATAGAAACCTGAATACTAGCAACAAAACCTAGAATAGTATCTTTAAAAACCAGCAGCAATACAGCCGAGGCAGCCCCTAAAGCAGTGAAAAATTTCCAGATTTCAGTTTCACTAATTATAGCAAAGATTGTTAGTAAACCTGCTATCCACGTAAAGATCATAAATACTTGAACAAAGCTATCAATTGGCTTATCATTTAATCTTGGTAATGTTCTAAAATAATCTTTTAAAGAATTGAGTACACTCCTTATAACTAGAAGAATAAATATAACATAAAATACTCTTACAACTTTATCTATAATATTCTCAAAGAAATCAAAATCAGTAAAAATAATAGGAATAAGATTAAGAGCTAAATAAATAGGAATAATGTGAGCAACTTTTCT
>DAOVTF010000271.1 GCA_030633225.1 Flavobacteriaceae bacterium | reverse complement strand
GTATTGGAATTACAACATTAATTCAAAGTGATTATGAATTTGGTGGAGTAGGTGAAGTAGGAATTGAATATCGTTTTCCAAATATTCCTCTTACATTAAGTTTAGATTACCGGCCTGCCATTATTGTTATAGAAAAATCAGATTTTCATTGGAATGGATTTGGCCTAAATTTAAGATATGTGATTTATGATGATTTTAATTGATTATTAGTCAGCTATTCTTTGCCAATACACTGTTTTTCCAATAAATGGATAACCAAGAAACCCTCTTACTTTAAGCCAGTTATTATTTTGAATAGAAATATTACAACCATAATAAAAACCTGTTTTGGCATTTAAAATTTTAGCCCCTTGCCAAATGTTGTTTTTTAAAAGGGCACCTTTAAGAATCACTAAACCTTTTATAGGTTTATCTTTGTATTCATCATCACACTTCTTACAAACATCATTACGATGATCAACGGGTATAATTTCAATTATTTTTATAAAAAGTGAATCATTTTGATTGTATATTTTAACAATTGCCTCTTCTTTTTCTTTATTAAAAACATCAAAGGTTTTCCATTTTCCAAACACAGATTGCGCTGATGTTGAAAAGCATCCTAAAAGAACGAAAATAAAGATCAAATATTTTTTATTTAATATTCTCAATATCTATTCCAATATTCAGTTCTATTAATTAACCTATTCATTTCTAATTTTTTTTAATCGTTGGAGTGCAATATTTTTTTCGTGCATTACTGATAAAGTAGTGTTTAACTCAAAGCCTAAAAGCAAAATAATAGAATTTAACCAAATAAATAGCATAATGATCATCACAGTTCCAATGGAGCCATAAAGTTTATTGTATTGTCCAAATTTCTGGAGATATATACCAAAGATTAAAAAATTAATTATAAAAAAAACAGTTGTAAATATGGTGCCAGTAGAAAAGAATGGAGTTTTTTTTCCCTCTTTTGTGCCAAAATAGAATAGAATTGACACAGTTGTATAAAGCATAATAATCATAATCAAGTATTGTGCAAAACGAACCCATATTACGGTGTTGCTTACAATTCCTTTTTCTTTTAGATTATTGATTATCAGTCCTAAAAAAACAATGACACTAACAGTAAAAAGTAATAAAAAGACAAGCATTAGTGAAACAATTAATGAAATTAGATATTGTCTTATTACAGTACGTGTTTCAATTTGGTGATAAGTGTATTCAAATCCACTAAAAATTGCATTTACACCATTTGTCATTAAAAACATAGAGAGTAATAATCCAAATGATAGTAATTCTCCATATTTATTTTTTGCAATATCATGGATTACGTTATCTATTGCTGCTGAGGCTTCTTGCGAAGGCATGCTTTGTAAAATAAATGCTATAAAATTTTCTTGAAATCCTTCAATAGGGATATATGGAATGAGGGTTAATACAAATAAAGTAAACGGAAATAAAGCAAGAAAAAAACTAAAAGCGATACTACCTGCTCTGGCAGTTAAAGCTCCTTTTATTATTCCGGTAATATACATTTCAAAAAGGTCATACAGATTCATGCCTTCCATACCTGGAATTTTTATACTATTTAAAAACTTAATAATCCATTTAACAATAGGAATTTTAAGCAGATTTTCTTCCGTTTTACTCATTTTTAAAAATATTTGGCATCATAAGTAGATTGCCATTTATCTTGAACTTTTAAAACTTGTTCTATAACATCTCTTACACAACCTTGTCCTCCTTTTTTTTGAGAAACATATTTTGAAATGTTTTGAATTTCAGGAACAGCATCTTTTGGGCATGCAGGTAAACCAACTAATTTCATTACAGGATAATCAGGAATATCGTCTCCCATGTATAAAACACTTTCAGGTTTAATATTGTAAACATCCAAATATTCATCAAGTTGTTCTGTTTTGTTATGAATCCCTAAATAAATATCGGTAATACCTAATCCTTGCAAACGTGATTTTACAGCTTTATTAGTGCCTCCCGAAATAATACAAACATGAAAGCCCTTATCAACAGCTGTTTTTAAGGCAAAACCATCTTTAGTATGCATTTTTCTAATTAATTCTCCATTCGGAAAAATGGTAACAGTTCCATCGGTTAATACTCCATCAACATCAAAAATAAATGTTGTGATGTTTGGCATGATTTCTTTATAACTTTTTTCCATGGTTTAATTTATAATTTATTCTATCCTCATTGTCTGAATAACAATTACTTGATATTTAACTATTCAAAAATAGTATTTCTAACTATTCTTATTGATATGATTTAGAAATTGATTTACTTATTAATTTATATATTTTTTTCTGATCACCTGATAACTGGGATAAATGCTTATCAATTATTTTTTTATCTTTTCTTTTTGCAGGTCCTGTTTGAGCCTCTTCAGGACTAATATCTTGAATTTTATTTACTGTTTCTTGAATTAAAGGCTTTAAAATATCAAAAGAGCAGTGGTTTTCTTCGCAGATATCTTTAGCTATTTTAAACATATAATTTGAAAAATTATTTGCAAAAACTGCAGCAATATGTAGCTTTTCTCTTTGATTAGAATTTACTTCATAAATATTTTTACTAATAGCTTCTGCAAAATGTTTAAGCAATGGCATATCTTCAACATACTCAGTTTCTAAACAAATAGGAATATTCATATAATCTATTTGTTGAACCATTGAAAATGTTTGAAGTGGGTAAAAAACACCTTTATGGCATTTACACTTTAAAGTATCCATTGGTACACTACCTGATGTATGTACAACCAATCCTTCTCTAAGTTTTAATTTCTTTGAAAATTCTAAAATTTGATCATCATTAATAGCAATTATATAAATATCGGCTTTAGCTAAATTTTCTAACGAATTTGTTTTTGGAATGGATTCATTAAATAATTTATCATTTTTACTGTTTCGTCTGTATTGTTGAACAAAATCAATATCTTTTGTTTGTTCAAAAGCTTTAGCCAAATGATAGGCTACATTACCCGATCCTAGTAAAACTACTTTAATCATAAAGCTAATATACATAATAATAAATACTAAAAAAGAGGTAAAACTAATTACCCCTTTTTTATACTCACAATTAAACTAATCAATTATATTAATTCTTTTTTATTTCTGCTTGTGCTACTGCTAATCTTGCTATTGGCACTCTATAAGGAGAACAGCTAACAT
>DAOVTF010000245.1 GCA_030633225.1 Flavobacteriaceae bacterium | reverse complement strand
TGCTAAAAGAGGTGGTAGGGCTTATAATGAAGCAGATGCATTAATTGCATTAAATTGGGCTAAAGAATTGAATTGTAATTATGTGCGCTTAGCCCATTATCCACATAATGAACATATTGTAAGACTTGCTGATAAAATGGGTATTATGGTTTGGGAAGAAATTCCTGTCTATTGGACTGTCGATTTTACTAATAAAAAATCATTAGAAAATGCTAAAAATCAATTATCAGAAGCTATAATCCGGGATAAAAATAGGGCATCTATTATTATTTGGTCAATGGCTAATGAAACTCCACCTTCTAACCCTAGAAATCAATTTTTAGAAAGCTTAATTGTTTATGCCAAAAGCATGGATGAAACTAGGTTAATTAGTGCTGCATTAGAAAAACATTATAAAGATGGAGTCAGTATTGTTGATGATAACATAGGCAAGTACCTAGATATAGTTGCTTTTAATCAATATACTGGTTGGTATGGTGGTTCGCTTGAAAATGCTCCTAATATGAAATGGGATATTAAATATAATAAACCCGTAGTTATTTCTGAATTTGGAGGCGGGGCTTTACAAGGTTTTCATGGAACTATAGAAGAACGATGGACAGAAGAATATCAAGAGTACTTGTATGAACAAAATTTAAAAATGATTGAAAAGATTCCAAATATAAGAGGTACTAGTCCTTGGATTTTAAATGATTTTAGATCACCAAAAAGAGTCCTGCCAGTCATACAAGATGGTTGGAATAGAAAAGGCTTAATCTCTAATCAGGGAATAAAAAAGAAAGCTTTTTTTACAGTTCAAACTTTTTATCATAAGATGGAAAAACAATATAAATAGATATGTTTAGAAGAATTTTTTATTTCATTATTTTGATTAATTTAAGTTTGCTACTTTCTTGTAGAGGGGACAAGAAAGTAGCTATTATTACAAATGAGTATAAGTTGGTTTGGGCTGATGAATTCGATTATACCGGTAAGCCAGATCCAGCAAAGTGGGGTTATGAAATAGGTTTTATTAGAAATAGTGAAAAACAATACTATACCGATAGTTTAAAAAATGCCCGAGTAGAAAAGGGTAATTTAATTATTGAAGCCCACAAAGAAAAAATTGCCAATAAGGATTTTAAAAGTAATAAATTCAAAGAAAAAAGTTGGTTACACTATATTCCAAAAACTGACACTGCACAATACACCTCCGCCAGTTTAACAACTAAAGGAATTGCCGAATGGACTTACGGTAAAATAGAAGTTAAAGCAAAATTACCTGAGGGTGTTGGTCAATGGCCTGCTATTTGGATGTTAGGAGAAAATAAAAAAGAAGTAGGATGGCCAAAATGTGGCGAGATAGATATTATGGAACATGTTGGATTTAATAAAGATACTGTTTTTGGGTCTATCCACTCTGAATCCTATAATCACATTAAGAGAACACAAAAAACTAATGGTGTTTTTATAGACCAACCATACGATAAATTTCATGTTTATTCAATTGAATGGACTCCTGAAAAGATAGATTTTTTATTAGATGATGTGGTTTATCTACATATTGATAACGAACATAAAACTACAAATGAATGGCCATTTGATCAAAATTTTTGTTTAAAGCTAAATAATGCTATTGGAGGAATGTGGGGAGCTCAAAAGGGAATCGATGATTCTGTTTTTCCGCAAAAGATGGTTATTGATTATGTAAAAGTTTATCAATTAAAATAAGAACTTACCATGCTTAAATCTATACTCGCTTTATTATTAATTCTGTTTTTTACTACAAGTGTCGTATCACAAAATATTAGTTTAATGACATATAATGTTCGATATGGCTTAGCAGATGATGGAAAAAATTCTTGGGAACAACGCAAAGTTTTTCTAGCATCTCAAATTAACTTTTACAATCCAGATATTTTTGGAACACAAGAAGGTTTGCCCTTTCAAATTGAATTTATTAATTCACAACTGCCAAACCATAGTTTTATTGGTAAAAGTAGAGATGCTGATGGTAAAGGGGAGTATTCAGCAATATTTTATAATCATAGGAAATTTGAAGTTTTAAAACAAGTTACGTTTTGGCTTTCACAAACACCTTTGACACCATCAAAAGGTTGGGATGCAGCCTATCCTAGAATTTGTACCTATGGTTTATTTAAAGATAAAGAAACTAGTAATAAATTTTGGGTTATTAATACCCATTTTGACCATGTTGGTAAAATAGCAAGAGAAAAAAGTGCTCAAATGATTTTAAAAAAAATCAAAGAAATAAACACTAAAAATTATCCATTAATTTTTATGGGAGATTTGAATGCAGAGCCAGATAACAATCCTATTTTAATATTAAATTCTGAGTTAAATGATTCTAAAGAAATTTCTATTGAAAAACCCTTTGGACCAACAGGAACTTTTAATGCTTTTCAGTTTGACAAATCTGTAACCAAAAGAATAGACTATATATTCATATCAAAAAACAATACAATAAAAGTAAATAAATATGCTGTATTAAGTGACTCTAAAGATTTAAAATACCCTTCAGATCATTTACCTGTCTACATTGAATTAAACCTTATTAAACAAACCAACTGATGCAAAAACATATATCAATATTTGTAATATCCTTAGTGCTATTATTAAGTTGTTCTGATAATAAAAACACTACTTTATTAAGTAATAATAATGAATTAGAAAATAAAGTTGATTCTGTTCTAGCATTAATGACATTACAAGAAAAAATTGGACAAATGAATCAATATAATGGTAGCTGGGATGTTACTGGTCCGGCTTCCAATAAAAGTGATAAAGAAAAGCTCGAAAAATTAAAAAATGGAGATGTAGGATCTATGCTAAATGTTTTATCTGTAAAAGCTACACGTCAAGCACAGAAATTAGTTATGGAAAATACACGTCTTAAAATACCACTAATCATAGGTTATGATGTAATTCACGGATATAAAACAATTTTTCCAATACCTTTAGGTGAAAGTGCGAGTTGGGATTTAGAAATTATAAAAAAATCTGCTGCAATAGCAGCTAGTGAAGCATCAGCTGCAGGTGTGCACTGGACTTTTGCGCCAATGTTAGATGTTTCTCGTGATGCCCGTTGGGGGCGAATTATGGAAGGCTCGGGTGAAGATCCTTTTCTTGGTTCTAAAATAGGTGTTGCAAGAGTGCAAGGTTTTCAAGGTGATGATTTATCAAAAAATAATACCATAGCTGCATGTGCAAAACATTTTGCTGGTTATGGTTTTGCAGAAGCAGGAAGAGATTATAATACCGTAAATATTGGTGAAAATGAATTGCATAATGTCATATTGCCACCCTTTAAAGCAGCTGCAGAAGCTGGCGTAGCTACTTTCATGAATTCATTTAATGAAATTGATGGTATTCCGGCAACAGGGCATAAGGTTTTGCAAAGAGATATTTTAAAAAATGGTTGGAATTGGGATGGATTTATAGTTTCAGATTGGGGATCAATAGGTGAAATGATTGCACACGGGTATGCAAGAGATAAAAATCACGCATCTGATATAGCGGTAAATGCTGGTAGTGATATGGATATGGAATCTTATGCCTATGAAGCTAATTTGAAGGGTTTAGTAGAAAATAAAAAAGTAAAACTTTCATTAATAGATGATGCTGTTCGAAGAATTTTAAGAGTTAAATTTAGATTAGGCCTCTTTGACGACCCTTATAAATATTGTAATGAAGAACGTGAAAAAACAGAAATATTTACAAAAGAAAATCAGGCTTTTGCT
>DAOVTF010000155.1 GCA_030633225.1 Flavobacteriaceae bacterium | reverse complement strand
GTTTCAGTAATTTGTTGTTCTTGAGTTTGATTGGTTTGTGTGTCTTGCGTAGGACTATTAAACTCTGCTTTACTCAATTGAACTTTTTCTCTTTTTTGCTCTCTTGCTTGAGAAACCTGTTGGGGACTTTGACTAGGTAATTCACCTTTAAACAAGAAAGATAAAACCTCTTTGTTTACTTTATCAAGCATTAATTTAAACAACTCAAAAGCCTCAAATTTATAAATTAACAAAGGGTCTTTTTGCTCATACGTCGCATTTTGAACGGATTGCTTTAAATCATCCATTTTTCTTAAATGATCTTTCCAAGTCTCATCAATAATTGCCAACGTTATATTTTTTTCAAAATCATCAACCAATTGTTTACCATTACTTTCATAAGCACCTTTCAAATTGGTAACTACTTGTAAGGTTTTTACACCATCTGTAAATGGAACAACAATTCTTTCATAACGATCTCCTTGTTTTTCATAAACATCTTTTATTACAGGAAAAGCTGCTATAGCACTTCTTTCAATTTTTTCTTGATAATGCTTATAAACTACATCAAATAATTCATCTACTAATTCCTTTTCATCTTTTGACGCAAACTCTTCTTTTGTAAATGGTGATGTTGTTGAGGAAAAACGTATCAATTCAAATTCAAAATTAGAATAATCATTGTTTGGTTTGTTTTCGATAACAATAGCGTCGCAAGTATCATAAATCATATTTACAATATCTACTTGCAAACGTTCACCATATAAAGCATGCTTACGGCGTTTGTAAATAACTTCACGTTGTGCATTCATAATATCATCATATTCTAACAATCGTTTACGAATTCCAAAGTTATTTTCTTCTACTTTCTTTTGTGCTCTTTCAATTGATTTTGAGATCATTGAATGCTGGATAACTTCACCTTCTGATAGACCCATTTTATCCATCATTTTTGCAATTCTTTCCGATCCGAATAATCGCATTAAATTATCTTCTAAAGAAACATAAAACTGCGTTGATCCTGGGTCTCCTTGTCTACCAGCTCTACCACGTAACTGACGGTCAACTCTACGAGAATCGTGACGTTCAGTACCAACAATTGCCAAACCACCGGCATCTTTTACTTCTTTGGAAAGTTTGATATCGGTACCACGGCCTGCCATATTTGTTGCGATAGTAACAACTCCTGGATTACCAGCTTCAGCAACAATATCAGCTTCCCTTTTATGTAATTTAGCATTCAATACATTATGAGGTATTTTTCTGATTGAAAGCATTTTAGAAAGTAATTCAGAAATTTCAACAGAAGTTGTACCAACCAATACGGGTCTTTTATTATCAACTAATTTTCCTATTTCATCAATTACTGCATTGTATTTTTCTCTTTTGGTTTTATAAATAAAATCTTCTTGATCATCACGAATTAAGGGCATATTAGTTGGAATTTCAACAACATCTAATTTATAAATTTCCCAAAATTCACCTGCTTCAGTTATTGCCGTACCAGTCATACCAGAAAGTTTACGGTACATTCTAAAATAATTCTGTAATGTAATGGTAGCAAAAGTTTGCGTTGCATCTTCAATTTTTACATTCTCTTTTGCTTCAATTGCTTGGTGTAAACCATCTGAATACCGTCGACCATCCATAATCCTACCGGTTTGCTCATCGACAATTTTAATCTGATCTTCAATAATCACATATTCAACATCTTTTTCAAAAAGAGTATATGCCTTCAACAATTGATTCATAGTATGAATACGCTCGCTTTTAATACTAAAATCTCGATATAAATCTTCTTTTTCTTTTACTTTTTCTTCAACAGAAATGTCTTTATTATCTATTTTTCCAACCTCAACACCCATGTCAGGTAATACAAAAAAGTGATCTTCTGAATTATTACCTGCCAAATGAGCGATTCCTTTGTCGGTTAGATCTATGGAATTATTTTTTTCTTCTATTACAAAATACAATTCTTCGTCAATTTTTGGCATTTCACGATTGTTGTCTTGCATATAGAAATTTTCAGTTTTTTGTAATAACTGTTTAATTCCTTCTTGACTTAAAAACTTTATAAGTGCTTTATTTTTAGGCAAACCTCGAAATACCCTGTACAATAAAAAGCCACCTTCTTTTGTATCACCAGCAGCTATTAATTTTTTTGATTCAGCAAGAATTCCAACCAAATATCTGCTTTGCAGTTTGACAATTTCGTCAACTTTTGGTTGTAATTCATTAAATTCATGACGATCACCTTGTGGAATTGCTCCAGAAATAATTAATGGAGTACGCGCATCATCAACTAAAACAGAATCTACCTCATCAACTATGGTGAAATTATGTGGACGTTGAACCAAATCATTTGGTGAATGCGCCATATTATCTCTTAAATAATCAAAACCAAATTCATTATTTGTACCATAAGTAATATCTGCTAAATATGCTTTTCTTCGTTCTTCAGAATTTGGTTGGTGAACATCAATACAATCAATGGACAATCCATGAAATTCAAACATTGGCCCCATCCATGCGGCATCACGTTTAGCCAAATAATCATTCACGGTAACAACATGGACTCCATTTCCCGTTAATGCATTGAGATAAATAGGTAGAGTAGCTACCAAGGTTTTACCTTCACCTGTCATCATTTCGGCAATATTTCCTTGATGTAAAACTGATCCACCAATTAATTGAACATCATAAGGAATCATATCCCAAGTAATTGGTTTACCAGCAGCATCCCATGTATTACTCCAAATCGCATCATCGCCATCTAAATTGACATACTCTCTTGTTGATAATTCACGATCATAAGGAGTTGCTTTAACTTTTAAAGTTGGATTGTTAACAAAGCGTTTTGCAGTTTCTTTCATAACTGCAAATGCTTCTGCTTGGATATCATTTAAGACATTTTCAGAAGCTTGATAAGCATCATCTTTTAATTGATCAATTTCTTTATAAATTTCTTCTTTACGATCAATATTTGCAGTTTCAATTTCACTTTTTAATTGATCTATATTATCATGAAAAGGTTTTGTTGCTTCTTTTATTTTGTTTTTAAAAGTAATTGTTTTTTCGCGAATTTGATCAATTGATAATGAATTCATTTCATCGTCAAATGACCTTACTTTATCAACTATTGGTTGTAATAATTTTAAGTCTTTTTTATTTTTATCTCCAACAAAGGCTTTTAATACTGAATTAAGAAAACTCATATTTTTTAATATTATTCTCGAATAGTAATCGAGAGATTATAATTGTATAAAAATCAAAGACCGAAAGTTTGGTAAATATTTTAATAATTTGAAAAAAAAAAGCCTCTTTGGAGGCTTTTTTTTTTAATATTCATCTTCATTCCAGAGGAAATCCTCATCTGTAGGATAATCTGGCCAAATTTCTTGAATAATTTCATAACTTTCGCCTTCATCTTCTAAGGCTTGTAAATTTTCGACAACTTCTAAGGGAGCTCCAGTTCTTATAGCATAATCTATAAGTTCATCCTTTGTTGCCGGCCAAGGCGCATCACTTAAATACGATGCTAACTCTAATGTCCAATACATAATTGAAACTTAATTTAATTTAAATGCAAAAGTAATTTTTTTGTTCAAAAATGCAAGCTTTTTGTCTATTATTTTTTAATAATTAAAAGAACGTTTATTTGCATTAAAAATCCGTTTAAAAAAGTATAAATATTTACAATAACTATTTTGTTATCCACGGTATTTCATTTGCTTTTTTATCATGAGTCAACTTTCGTGCCAACACAAATAAATAATCGGACAAACGGTTTAAATAGATTAAAATATACTTGTTAACAGGTTCGTTATCACTAAGTTCAACAGTTATTCTTTCTGCTCTTCTACAAATGCATCTAGCAATATGACAGAATGACACAATAGTATGACCACCAGGTAAAATAAAATTTTTCATTGGTTTTAGAGAGCTATTCATTTTATCAATCTCTTTTTCAAGGAACTCAATTTTATTAATATTAATTTTGGAAATCTTTAATCTGTCTGCACCACTTTTTAATTTTTCTTTATCTGAAGGGGTAGCTAACATAGCGCCAATAGTAAATAATTCATTTTGAATTTTGATTAAATTATTAAATGTTTCTTCATCTATTTTTTGATCTCTAATTAAACCAATGTGTGAATTTAATTCGTCAACCGTACCATAAGCTTCAATTCTTAAGTTGTACTTTTTAACTCGACTGCCTCCAAAAAGTGAAGTTTCACCTGTGTCTCCTGTTTTTGTATAAATTTTCATATTTCAAAAGTAAAATTAATATTTATAAAAGTTAAACACGAATTATAAAATGTTCTTTAGGTTGTTCTTTTCTCAAAAAAATAATACCCCACTGATAAGTATCAATACTGACGGTCACTTTATTATGATCTTTAATATAATCCCAAGCTTCTTCCATTTCTTTACTCCAATGAATATCATCAAATATAAAAACCGAATCATTATGAGCAGTTTTTAAACATAGTTCAAAATATTCAATTGTTGCATCTTTTTGATGATTACCATCAAAATAGATTAAGTCAAATTTTTGATTATTAAGTGTAGTTGATAGGGTATTTTTAAAATCACCAATAATTAGATCAATATTATCTAATTCAAATTTATCAAAATTATCTTGCGCTATTTTGGATGTTTCCGAGCAACCCTCTAATGTAGTTATTTTTGATATTGGGTTTCCGATACTTAAAGATGCGGTCCCTATACCAAGGGAAGTTCCAATTTCTAAAATTTGATTTGGATTAAAATATTGTACAATTTTTACCAATAACTTCGCTCTTTTTTTTGATATTCCGGCGTTTTTTGCAATGGCAGAAATTTTGCGTTTGTTGCTCTTAAAAACTTTTGAGCCAGCACCAAAATCTTTTATCTCAATTACTTCATAGTTTTGAGATAAAGAATTTCTATAATCATTTATTAGAGCGAATTGCTTTGCAAATTTATTATGATCAGAATAAAAACATTTTGTCATTAATTCAAAAACAAAAGGTGAGTGAATTCCATGTTGATTGGTTGATGAAATTATATATGATAAATAGTTTTTTAACTGATGGATCACTGCTCTTTTATTTGATACGAAAATAGTAGAAAAAATATTGTTTTAAACAATTTTAAAATTATATTTGCCAATCAGTCCAAAATTTAAAAATGAAGAAATTTTTAACTATTATATTGTTTTTTGTTTTGTTCACTTCTTGTATACCAAATAAGGAATTAATTTATTTTCAAGGTGACCCCAAACAAAATGAATCTATTCAAAAATTACAAAATGAACCTTATAAATTGCAGGTTAATGATATTTTAGATATTCAAATTAAATCATCTGATGAAAAAT
>DAOVTF010000138.1 GCA_030633225.1 Flavobacteriaceae bacterium | reverse complement strand
GTTTCAGCACCTCCTTTTGGGTATAAGTATTTATTTATCTGAAGTACGCGCATAAACAAAATTATAGAATAAAAAAAGTATTAATAGTAAGCTCTCTACTAAAATATAAACTAAATAATAGGTTTCTAAACTATCTGATTTTAAGGTATTATAAATAAAAATTTTCAATAATAAAGCAAATGATAAAATAGTAAAATTAATAAAAGGTTTACCGTAATAATTATTTTTTAATATAAAGAATAGACTAAATGCAGAAGGTATAATACTAATAATTAAATAATTAAATACCTGTGAGCCTTGTGCATATTCAACCGGAAATAAATATTTATAAATATATGGAGATAAAAACCAAGACAACAATATTAAAATAATCAAAGCAGGTGTTAAATATTTTATCAGGTATTTTGGATTTTCCAGAAATACTAAAAACTTTGAGGTTATTAATGAAAAGAAAAATAAATAGGCCACCTGAAAAAGTGTAATAGATGATGAAAATATGGCAAGTTCTGATTTAATACAATAATTTTCTATTAAAATGATATCAATCCTTTGAATTCCAATTAACATTAAATAGTATAAGAGAAAATATTTAGTTTTAAAAATGGTTTGAGTAAATTCTTTAAAAAGAGTATTAGGTTTTTTAATTTTTAGTTTAAATTTAAAATAGCGGGACAAACGATAAGAATTCAAATGAAAAACTAAAAAACCTGCCAATAAATAAAAAAAAATAACCTGCCAGAATTGCCACGAAAAATAAGTTCTTGAAATAAATACAAGCATTAGGAAGACCAAACGTATTATGGGTTCAGATAAAATGGTAAAAATATCTACATCTGTGTATCCATTTCCTCGTGAAAACATCTTAAATAATGCTGAAAGAGATGATAAAAGAATTACAAAGGATAACAGAATTCCCGGAATCGCAAAATCTGGATCTTTAACTGAAAAATAAATCCCTAAAAAAATCACGACAATTAAAGATAGAAAAACTTTACTAGTGTATAAACTATTCAATCCTTTGAGATCTTTATGTAAGCTTTTATTATATATCAGGTCATTAATTCCACTATCCATTAAAACAGAAGCCCAAAGGATTATGGAGATCAAATAAGAATAATCTGCATATTCATCAATGGAGAAAATTCTGATAAGTAACAAAATATTTACAAAAGAAATTGCCTTTGCTACAACCTCAACAAAGGGGATGATGAGAGGATTTGGTGGCGAATTACGAATCAGTGACATTGAAATTTCTTTGTAAATTAGTAAACAATCCAAAGACCATAAATAATGCTACCGCTCTGTTCTGAGTAAAAATTGCATCAGATGAACTATCGATTAAAAGCAAAAGTAGCCCTAATATAGGAACATATTTATAATTTGATTGATCATAATAATTTTTTATTTGTTTTAAAAACAAGATAAAATAATTGTAAATAACACCCATAAAAGCAATTAAACCAAAATAACCAAATTGCCCCAGGATCATTGGCCAAAACTGATCAGATATAAATTCCCAATATTGTTTTGAAATACCATACACATGATCAATGCCATAAATTTGATAAACCCATGAGTAATACTTTCCTGAAAAATGAGAAGCATAAGTGCCAAAACCAGTGCCTAAAGGAAAAAAATCGTTACCTATTTTATAACTATAATTCATTATAATTGCTCTTGACCAACCGGAATGAGCACTATTAGCATCGAAATACATTATCAATTGATCTTTAAAAATAAGAGCCACACCAATCATAACCACACCGATAAACCATAGAAATGCTTTCTTCGGAATTCTGGATATTATTTTGCCATAATAAATAAATATTACTGAGAAAATAAAAAAGCCAAAATATTTTACACGCAATGATAAAGTGCCAAGAAATAAAATGAAAAGTAAAAACAGGTTATTCTTTTTAAAATATTTAGGAAACAGCATTAAAAAAATAAATGAAAAAGCAAATGCGTATCTAGAGGTGTGGGTAAAGAATAATTGGAAAGATCGTATACCAAATCTTGAATATTGAGGAAATATTTGAAAAAAAACATCAAGAATCAATATAATCAATAAAAAATAAAAAATGATTTCTGAATATTTCACAATTTTATCAAGAATGATTTTAGAATTTATATTATTTGCCAATAATCGAATTCCAAAATAGACAATATAAGCTTTAAAAAAACTGATAAAATCTCCAATTATGGCTTCCACTTCTGTATAGTGACCCGCCTTAAAAGTAATATAGTTAGACAACAACCCAATAATTGCTAAAAATAATAACAGTACTGCTATATAAATTTCTTGCTTGTATAATTTTATTTTGCTTTGAAAAAGTAGGAAAGAGATAATTACCAAAGTAAAGATCAAGGCAATAAACTCATCAAAAAAACCTAAATATACATTTAGATAATCATAAAAAAAAACCAATAATAATACTGAAACAACAATTAAATTACCGGTAATATCTTTATAACTAATTTCTTTAGACATCTATATTAAAAATTGAGTCGAAACCATCTATTTACAGATTCAAAAAAATTCAAAAACGTGTTTATTTATAATCTTCAAGATACTTATTTAATTGCCCTAACAAAATCCACCCTAACATCAAACCAAAAAGCAATAGTGGGATTTGAAAATATTTTTTATGAGTGATATTCTTATCAGGCACTCCAACCTTATCAAAATCAGAAATAATATTGATTATATTATTTTTCCTAATTAGGTCTTTATTGGTTTCTGAAATACTATATAAAATTTCATTTGAAGTTTGAAAAAGTTTAATATCATTTTCATCTTTTTCTTTTTCACTTTTAGAAATTTCAATAGTTGAAGAACTTGAAAGTTTTTCCGCTTCTTTTAAAGAGACATCTTTATAGGTTTTTCTTAAACTATCAATTTGAATTAAATTCTTGTTTAGAATATTTCGTTTTTGATTTATCTCACTTAACTTAATATCTCTTTTGTTTTTATAATAATCATTTTCAACTAGTTTAATAATCCCCGAAGTTAAATTGGTAAATACGGTTTTTAATTCAGAATCAACTTTAATTTGATGAAATCGTAAATCATAATCTCGTTTTCTCTTTTTAAAATCTTCAAATTTGAAATTTCTTGTGTAAATTGTATCTGTTTTTTTTATGTATTCATCATAAGCATTATAAAGGTTTTGTTCAGGTTGGTAAGCAGATACCTTAAAGCTCGATATTTTTGAAGCATCATTTACATTAATATCTAAAACATTTGACAACGAAACAGAATCTTTTTTCTTTACCAAATCGTTTAAATAATCAATTTGTTTGTACAATTCCATTCCACTGCCATAATTGGTTTCAACTATCATTTTTGAAACAAAAGATTTTGATTCTAATTTGTGCCAAACAAATCCAAATATAAATCCTAATAATAATGCCAATCCTAATTTCACTACATGATTTTTTATGAATATTAGGAGTAAAATAAAATAATGAAAAATACCTTGTAATATATTACCAAGAAAAATAAAGAAGTTCTTAATTCCATTACCAATTACTTTAAATAAATTACCTAAATCAACTTCCTCTTCTTGAAATTGTTTGCCAGAGGTTTGTTGAATTTTATTTTTGTCATTCATAGAATAAATATTAATTGGAGTAAAAGTATACAATATATGATGGATACAAATATATTATTTAATTTATAAAAAATCCCATCTGACTATTGTCAGATGGGATTAGAAGTTTTTAAAATAAAAAATTACTTTTTATTTACCTCCTTTTAAGAAATCTTGCCAAACTCCTAGCTCATCCCAGTTTCCTTCATCTGCTAGTCTAGATTGAGCTGACCAAGTACGAGGATTGTGTACCGTATAAGCAGGTCCTGCAGCATCCAATACTTTTTGTAATCTTGTTGTTGCAGCTAATGAAAGTTGTTTAAAACTCCAAATTCCATCATTGTTTAATAGATCATTAATTTTCGGTCCAATTCCTTCAATTTTAGTTAAATCATCTTTTACCGCATCAACTGCTGCTACCGGAGCAACATAAGCATCATCATTACCTCCAAAAAGTTGTTTTAATAACCATCCTAATAGTAATCCTAATAAGAAAGCTCCTAGTAGCCACATTAACCATGGCCAAAAAACATCGGAACCGTCACAAGCTGTTGTATTTATTGCTAATTTTAACATAATTTATAATTTTTAATTTGGTTAGTTTATTTCAATTTCTACATTACGATTTTTTTGTTTCCCTTCCTCTGTTACATTATCTGCAATAGGTTCAAGTTTTCCTCTTGATTCTACAGAGATCTTATCTTCAGAAACTCCTTTACTCATCAAATATGCTTTACCTCGATTAGCTCTTTTCAAACCTAATTTTTCGTTGTAAGCCTGATCTCCATCAGCATCTGTATGTCCAGTAAGATGAACAGATTTACCTGATTTTATAAGCTCTTCAGCTAAATTATCAAGATATCTAACTACATTTTCTTGGTCAATAGGGTCATCAGTATCATATTTAAAGTAAACATATGTTTTATCATGATGTTCTACAACATTTTCATTTCTTACAACTGATCTAAATAATGTATTGTGTACATCATTACTTAACCCGTCTTCACAATCTCCTGCTAACCTTGAACTAAGTTCAATATCAGCATCGGTTAATTTGTCAAGAAATAATGCTTCTACTTTTGCAGCTCTTGAAAGACCAAGTTCTTTAGATTCTCCTTCAAAGTAAGGACCAACAATTAATAATTTTTCACCCTTTACTACAGAGGATAAAATTTCAGATTTCTTTTGAGCCCAAGCTTCACTTGTAATTGGTAGATCCGAATTACAATCAAAATACAGTGGACCATGTTTAACTTCTACTACAGTTTCGGGGCAACAGGCAACAGTTTCTTTGTACCAATTCCACGCAAACCATACTAATAGAAGAAACAATAGAAATGTCAAAAATGCTAATAATTTTTTCATTTTTAAGGTTTTAAGATTAGTTAATTTTAATAAAAGATAAATTTATAAAAAAAAAACAATATATAGGTCAATACATAACAAAAACCGTTTTAGTTTAATAAAATAGTTTTTGTTGTTTTTAAGAAAATATATTTTAGAAATTAATTACTAAAGTAGAAGTAAACCTATTATTGTCGATGTCTAGTTTGGCTGGGTCAACATCTATATTGTCTATAAAACTATAAGTACTGGTATAAGAGGAATTATCATAGGCAAAATCTAATTTAAACATTCTGTTAAATTGAATACCCAAGCCAAAGGAATAACCTGTAAGATCTTCATCATTTAAAGATTGTTTATAGGGGCTATCTTCGAATCGGTATCCTCCTCTTAGGCTAAAAATATTAAATCTCCATTCGGTTCCTAATCGAAAAGATGAAGTGTTTTGTAGGCCTCTTTTTAATTCTTCATTTTCATCAATAAAAGAGCTAGAAGGTTTTAAATAAATATTAGAATAATCTTGGTATGTATAATCAAAGCTAATCAAACCAAATTTTCCAAAAACATAAGCCAAACTTCCAATAAATTTACCTGAAGTTTTTAATTCGTAATCAAAATAATTTCTTTCTCCATATTCAACATAGTATTCATCTGGATTGTTACTGACAAATATTTTCAAATCTCCTGGAAACAATTCACCACTTCCTGGGTCTTGATATTGAATTGAATTTTCGGACAGATTATACCATATAGGAGATTGATAGGATAATCCCAATCTCAAGTTTTGAGTAGGTTTTAAAATAGCCCCAAGTCCAAAATTAAAGCCATTGCCATAAGTTGATAAGTCTTGTGTTAAAAAAGCATCTAAAGTATTACCGTTACCATCATTATTATAAATTTTTGAAATAGCACCAGAACTTTGCCCGGTTAAAAGAATATCCAGGTCGCCGTCGTTGTCATAATCTCCCCAGGCCACGGAACCTTTGCTCACTCCGGTTAAAGAAATACCGGAATCGGTAAACCCCCCATTCCCATCATTTTTGTAGATTTTTGTGAAGCCATTGCCTGACAAAATTATATCCAGGTGACCATCATTGTCGTAATCACCCCAATC
>DAOVTF010000053.1 GCA_030633225.1 Flavobacteriaceae bacterium | reverse complement strand
AACTGTTTTCATTTTGAATCCCGTTTTATCTGATACTCAGGTAAAGGAAACAGTAAAGAAGTTTGAAGACTACTTGGTTTCTAAAGGTGCCGAAATGATTTACAAAGAAGATTGGGGCTTAAAAAAATTAGCTTACCCAATTCAAAAGAAAAAAACTGGTTTTTATCATTTATTTGAATTCAAAGTTGCAGGTGAAGAAATTACTGCCTATGAATTAGAATTTAGAAGAGATGACAGCATTATGCGCTATTTAACGGTAAGGTTAGATAAACATGCAGCTGCCTGGGCAGAAAAAAGAAAAGAAAGAGTTAAATCTAAAACACCGAAAAAATAATGGCAACTTTAGAGCAACAAGCAAAAGGTGGTAGTAAAGCGGATATTAGATATCTGACTCCTTTAGAAATTGACACAAAAGTAAAAGTAAAATACTGTCGATTTAAAAAGAATGGCATCAAATATATTGATTTTAAAGATGCTGACTTTTTAATGTACTTAGTAAACGAACAAGGTAAAATTTTACCTCGTAGGTTAACTGGAACTTCGTTAAAATATCAACGTAAGGTTTCTCAAGCAATTAAAAGAGCGCGTCATTTGGCTTTAATGCCATATGTAGGTGATATGTTAAAATAATAATAGAAAAATATTATGGAACTTATATTAAAACAAGACGTAGCTGATTTAGGATTTAAAGACGATCTAGTATCTGTAAAAAACGGTTACGGTCGTAATTACTTGATTCCTCACGGATATGCAATATTAGCAACTTCTTCTGCTAAAAAAGTATTAGCAGAGACTTTAAAACAAAGAGCACATAAAGAAGAAAGTATTGTAAAAGAAGCAAATAAAACAGCCGAAGCATTAAAAGCTTTAGAGTTAAAAATATCAGCAAAAGTTGGTGAAGGTGATAAATTATTTGGTTCAATTAGCAATGCAAATATTACTGAAGCACTTGGTAATGAAGGTCATGAATTAGAAAAAAAATTCGTTACAATTGCTGGTGGTATAGTAAAACGTACTGGCAAATACAATGCTAAAGTTAGATTACATAGAGATGTTATTGTTGATTTACCTTTTGAAGTAATTGCTGAAAAAAAATAATAAACAATTACCATTAATAAAAAGTTAAGCCTGTCACACAAATGACAGGCTTTTTTTTTATATTTTTGCACAAAATATTATTTAAATAAAATTAATCATGAAAAAAAATTACTTATTCACTCTAATCTTTGCTGTTTTGGTTTCATTAGCCGGATTTGCACAGATTACAACTTCATCTATGCACGGTAATGTGTACGATGATACAAATCAAGGGTTACCTGATGCTACTGTAGTTGCTGTTCATACTCCTACAGGTACAAAATATGGTAGTACAACAAATTTAGATGGTGCTGTTAACTTACGTAATATGAGAGTTGGTGGACCATACACAATTACAATTAGTTATGTTGGTTTTAAAACTACAGAGTATAACGATATTTATTTAAACTTAGGTAAATCTTATGATTTTACTGCCGTTTTACAATCAGATAGTCAAGCATTAGACGAAGTTATTGTTCAATCTACTACAGATGATACTTTTGGTAATGATCGTACTGGTGCTGAAACTAGTGTAGGAAAAGAAGCGATTGCTGTTCTACCTACAATTTCAAGATCGATAGATGATTTTACTCGTTTAGATCCTTCTGCAGGTGGCGATGGTTCATTTGGTGGTAACAACAATTCATTTAACAACTACTCTTTAGATGGTTCTATTTTTAGTAATCCATTTGGACTAGACTCACCTACTCCAGGTGGTCAAACAGGTTCTAACCCAGTATCTTTAGATGCAATTGAACAAATATCTGTTGCCTCTGCACCATATGATGTTACTCAATCTGGATTCACAGGTGCTTCTGTAAATGCTGTAACAAAAAGTGGTTCAAATGAATTTCACGGTACCGTTTATGGCTATTTTAGAAATGAAAATATGACAGGTGATAAAGTGAACGGAGATAAAGTTTTTAATGGTGATCTAGAGCAAAAACAATACGGATTTAGTATAGGCGGACCAATCATAAAAAATAAATTATTCTTTTTCGCCAATTTTGAAAAAGATGATCGTACAGATTTAGGTTCTGCTTGGACACCTAACAGAGGTACTGGTTCAGCATCAGAATCTAGAGTTTTAGAAACTGATCTAATTGCAGTACAAAATCATTTATCATCATTAGGTTATGATACTGGAGCTTATGAAAACTTTACTCACGCTACAGAATCTATCAAAGGTATTGTTAAATTTGACTGGAATATTAATGATAATAATCGTTTAGCTGTAATTTATAACTTTTTAGATGCTTCAAAAGAAAAACCTGCACATCCTACAGCATTAGCATTTAGAGGACCAAGTGCTAGCACATTACAATTTGAAAATGCAGGTTATGAAATAAATAATGAATTAAACTCTATCTTATTAGAACTAAATTCAAATATTACGGATAATGTAACGAATAAATTACAAGTTGGTTATACTGATTTTAATGATTTCAGAAACCCAATGTCAACTCCAGCTCCTTCTTTTACAATTCTTAAAGACGGTTCTCCTTATATTATTGCAGGTCATGAACCATTTTCTATCAATAATAAATTAGAACAAACGGTTTTTCAATTTACAAATAACTTAACCTACTTTACAGGAGATCACGTAATCACAATAGGTTTTTCATTCGAAAAATTTAACTTCGGAAATTCTTTTAACTTAGGCTCCTATGGAGCACGAGGTGTATTTTTCCCAACTTCTGGTTCAGTTGATGAATTCATCAATGATCCTTCAATAGCTGGTGATTTACAAGCAGCTATTGATGCTGATGCTGGTTTTTCTTCAATTCCTGCCGGAACACCAGGTGGTTTTAACTGGTACAAAGCAGATTTTGGTCAAATGGCTTTTTATCTACAAGATGAATGGACTGTTAATGATAATTTCAAATTAACTTACGGAATCCGTTTTGACAAACCTTTGTATTTTAATACCAAACAATATGCTCAGGATTTTATTGATACACAATGCTGTTATTTCCCATTCATTGAATATTTTGATCCAAAAACTGGTGATGAAGTTCATTTTGATAGCACAAAAATGCCAACCAATGATATCTTAATTTCACCTAGAGTTGGTTTTAATTGGGATGTTAAAGGAGATAATACATTTCAAGTACGTGGTGGATCGGGTGTGTTTACAGGTAGATTACCTTTCGTTTGGTTAGGTAACCAAGTTGGATCGCCAAATTTCTTTTTCTACCAAGTTGTTGATCCTGATTTTAAATGGCCTTCAGTTTGGCGTACAAACTTAGGTGTTGATTATAAATTTAATAATGGACTTGTTGCTTCAACAGATTTAAGTTATTCACAAGACATAAATGGTGCACATGTTCAAAACTGGGGATTAAAGAACCCTACAGGTACATTAACCGGTGTTGACAACCGTTCAATTTATGTAGATGCCGATAAAAATTCATTTCAAAACGGAGCCTTTGTATTTACAAATTCTGATAAAGGAAGAACATTTAACTGGTCTGCAAAATTGGAAAAAAACTTCGGTCATGATTTTTATGCAAGCCTAGCTTATAATTATTTAAACGCTAAAAATGTAAACTCTATTGAAGCAGAAATTACAGGTGATGCATTCGCTGGTAATCCTGCTTTAGGAAATGTTAATGACGATGTTTTAACCCATTCTAAATATGGAAACGATCATAGATTTATTGGTGTTATAAGTAAAAAATGGACATATGGAAGTGACAGATGGGCTTCAACTATTTCATCATTTATGGAGTATCGTTCAGGTAATAGATTTAATTATACTTACGGAGGTGATATTAACAATGACGGTTCTGGTGTAAATGATCTAATTTACGTACCAACAAGTAGTGAATTAAATCAAATGAATTTTGCTTCTCCTGGAATGGCTACAGATTATGAAAATTTTATAGCTCAAGATGATTACTTAAAAGACAGAAGAGGTAAATATGCTGAACGTTATGGTGCAACTTCACCATGGGTAAGTAGAATTGATGTGAAATTTTTACAAGATTACAATTTCAAAATTGGTGATAAAAAACAAACTGTTCAATTCAGTATTGATATTTTAAACTTTGGTAATATGTTAAATTCTGATTGGGGTGTTATACAACAACCAAACTCTATTCAACCAATTGGAGTTTCTGTTGACGAGAATAAAGTACCTACTTATTCATTTGATGGTAACTTGACAAAAACCTATGGTTACGATACAAGTTTAGCATCTAGATGGCAAATGCAATTTGGATTAAGATATATTTTCTAAACCATAAACCTGTGAAAATGGGAATCTCCTATTGAGAAAAGGATATTTAAAATACCACTTTGATTTTTCAAAGTGGTATTTTTTTTACTTCAAAAAAATGTTGTAATCTTGATTTTTATTTAGAATTTAACATTTTTTAAGATGATTGAAGTTCCTGAGATACCAAATTTAATATACTTTGCCATACCATTTTTTATTGTGACACTTATTGCTGAAGTGATTATTACCAATAAAAAGAATATGAAATCGTACACAGTTAATGATGCTACGGCATCTCTATCTATGGGAATTGGCAATGTTCTATTAGGAGTTCTGGCAAAAGTAATAATTCTTGGAGCTTTAACTTTTATATATTTAAATTATAGGTTTTTTACTATACCTTTTTCTTGGTGGGCTTGGGTTTTGATCTTTTTTGCTGAAGATTTTATCTATTACTGGTTTCATAGAATTAGCCATGAAAGTCGTTTTTTTTGGGCATCACATGTAATTCATCACTCATCTCAAAAGTATAATTTAAGTACTGCCTTGCGTCAAACCTGGACTGGGAGTTTTACATCTTTTGTTTTTTGGTTGCCTCTACCCTTACTTGGATTCCATCCTATAATGATTATGGCACAAATGTCGATAAGTTTAATTTATCAATATTGGATTCATACTGAGCTTATTGACAAAATGCCAAAATGGTTTGAAGCATTTTTTAATACACCGGCACATCACAGAGTACATCATGCTACAAATCCGCAATACTTAGATAGAAACCATGCAGGGATATTAATTATTTGGGATAAAATGTTTGGCACTTTTGAACCAGAAGTTGAAAAACCAAATTATGGTTTGGTTAAAAATATTGACACTTTTAATCCGATTAAAATTGCATTTCTTGAATGGGTTTATCTATTCAAAGACGCTTTTACAAGTAAAACATCATTGATAAACAGATTAAATTATTTTATTAAACCTCCGGGATGGAAACATGATGGTACTGGTATTTTATCTAGTGATATGCGAAAAGAATGGGAGATTGAAGTTCAAAAGAAAAGTTAAATATTTTGTTTGCAAAAGTCGTAAAACCTAACTAAATTTCAGAATCGAACCTGATTCGAGGTGTTAAATCAAATGCCTGTTTCAAGAGTTCCAAAAAGATAAGTGTCATTAAATATTAATGATTCATCTCCGCTTTTTAAAACAACATCCTGCAGAACAATAATATGTTCCCAACCAATAATTGTTATCTCATCTGTATCAAATAAAGGAGAGTTTTTAACAAAAACAGTACCTGATTCACCTTCCCAATTTTTTAAAACTTTTGGCTCAACAGGAGGAACAACAGTACAAAAATAACTAGAAGTTACTTCAGAATCAAAAACTCTATCAGTTACGGTGTATGGTCCAATTTTAGTGACTTGAACAGGTAATACTGGAATTGTATCCTTTTTAATTTGTTTATCTGTTAAAGTTAGCATTAAGACTTCTTTATGTTCATTAGTACTTAACCTGTATAAAGTAAAATCACCACAAACATTAATAGTTTCTTCAAATTCAAAATTTGCTATATCTAAATCACCGTCATCACACGAAAGTGAAAATAAGATTAAAACAAATAAAATAATTCTTTTCATTAAATAGATTATGAATGACAAAAATAGAAGAATTATTTTACTAATAATGAAGTTTGGTTTAAAAAAATAGTTCGATTTCAATAAAATCTATATTTTTGGTTTTGATGAGGCAAAAGTATTTAATATCAATAGTTGGAGCAACTGCAATAGGAAAAACTGCTTTAAGTATAGAATTGGCAAAATATTATAAAACTGAAATAATATCTTGTGATTCACGTCAGTTTTATAAAGAAATGAATATTGGTACTGCTGTTCCGTCTCAAGAAGAATTGAATCTAGTAAAACATCATTTCATACAATCTCGTTCTATTTTTAATGATTATAGTGTTGGAGATTTTGAAAGAGATGCCATTGATAAATTAGATCAACTTTTTAAAAAGCATAATATTGTTGTAATGGTTGGTGGTAGCGGTTTATATGTTGATGCTGTTTTAAAAGGTTTAGATGATTTTCCTGAGGTTGATCCAAGTATAAGAGAAAATTTAAAAATAGAATTAGACGAAAAAGGAATTGAGAATCTTCAACAAAAATTAAAAGATTTGGATCCCGTTTCTTACCAAAAAATAGATATACAAAATAAACAACGACTGATTAGAGCTATTGAAATTTGTATTGGTACAGGAAAACCCTATTCTTCATTTTTAAAGAATAAAAAGAATCAAAGAAGTTTTATACCAATAAAAATAGGAATTGCTGCCGAAAGAGAAGTTATTTACGATAGAATTAATCAAAGGGTAGATATTATGATGGATCAAGGTTTGTTAGAAGAAGCAACAAAATTATATCCTCACAAAACTTTGAATGCATTACAAACTGTTGGATATAAAGAACTATTTAATTATTTGGATGGTGATATAACTTTGGATTTTGCAGTTTCAGAGATCAAAAAAAATACACGAAGATTTGCAAAAAGACAAGGAACCTGGTTTAGAAAAGATAAAGAAATAGAATGGTTTGATTTTGAGGATAATTTAAAATTTGTAATATATCATATTGAAAATCAGATAATAAATAGTCCTTAATATATATTAACTAATACTTCTCATATAGTTTTAAAAAGTATTCTTGCATTTCTTTTTTTCTTTCCACTGATGAACCTTGATAGTGATTATTCATAAAACTAAAGATCAAAACAGTACCTTTTTTAGTAATTAAATAACCACTTAAACTATAATTATTTGATAAAGTACCTGATTTGGCAAAAACGTATAATTTATCATTTTTAAAATATTTCTTTAACGTCCCTGATTCTCCTCCTGCAGGAAAATAGCCAAATAATTTCTCTTTTGGTATTTCATGGTACATCTTTTTTAAAAGAAACACATAGCTTTCCGGAGTAAATAAATTATACCTTGACAAACCTGACCCATCTACCCATCGTGGTTTTTGAGGAATTCCCTGAAAATAATTATCTAGAGAATAATCAATGCCTTTTTTTACACTAAATTCATTAGCCACTTTATTACCAACCTGTAACATCAATTGTTCAGCAATAAAATTATCACTTATTTGCAGCAGTACTTTGTAAAGACTATCGTATTTAACACTTTTAAAAGAATTAAACTTGTAAGTTTTCTTATTAGGAATAAGTGTTATTTTTTTTCCAATCTCATCACCCAATAAATCCGCCAACAATTGATTGGAAGTTTTAAACGGGATATTCTTTTCATGAATATCCTTATCAGAATTTATATAAAAAGTGTTTGAAAAATTATCCCTTACATTTTTTTTAGAATTGTTAAGCTCAATATCGCCTTCAAAAAATTTTGGTTTAATACTTATATTATTTCCTTTTTTATTAAGTTCAACGATATTTCCATAAATAGGAAATAAACTTTTTTCAGGCATATAATAATAAGGATAATCATCCCAAGCCCAACCAGGCCCATAGATTTTTTCAGAAATATCTTCATTAATCAAATAAATATTTTGCTCAGCTGACTTTAAAAAGTCTAAGGATTTACTCTCGTCAAAACCGTATAAAAAAGAAGGGTCTGCAGTACCTCTAATAATTAAGGAATCTTTTTTTATTTCGTATTCAAATCCTGTTACCGAATCTTTAAAAGTTTTATACGCTGAGTAAAAAGTGAATAATTTTGTATTAGAGGCTGGTGTAAAATACTTAGCTCCATTAAAATTAATAATTTCTTTGTTTGTTTTAGTATTGTAAACTACAAGTCCTCTAAAATAATTATTAATGTCTGATTGATTTGCAAGATCGTGCTCGATTTGTTTTGTAGTGGAGCATGAAAACATAGTTAAAATCAAAAAACTAAGAAATATTATTTTATTCTTCAAAATACTCATCTTTAAATCCAATTAAAAAAAGTTTCTTTTGTGCCCTTGTAACAGCTGTGTACAACCAACGAAGGTAAGAAATATCTTGCCCATTGGGTAAAAATGGTTGTTCTATAAATACATTTTGCCATTGACCTCCTTGTGATTTATGACAAGTCATTGCATATGAGAATTTTACCTGTAATGCATTAAAGTATTTGTTACTTTTTATAGCCAGCATTATTTTATATTTTGAGCTTAAATCCTCATAATCCTTTGCTACTTCTTGATACAATTTATTGGACTCTTCATAACTTAACGAAGGCGATTCACTTTGTAAAGTATCTAATAATAATACCGTTTCAAAAGGAATTTGATTGGAATAATCTATCATCCGTAATTTTACTTCTGCAAATCTAAATCCGTATAAATTCTTGTAATTAAAGATCTCTAAAATCTCACAAATATCACCATTAGCTATAAATCCTACTTCTGTTGAATCCTTTAACCAATAATAATTATTCTTAACGATCATCACATAATCACCTGTTGAAATTTCATTTTCCTGACCTAAAATATTCGACCTAATCTGTTGGTTGTACTGGTTAGCTCTTTTGTTTGATCTTACAATAAAAGCAGTATCCTCTATTCCATTATTTCCATATGCATCGTGAATAGCATCTTGAATTTCATAACCATCCGTTAAACGAATTACATCTGCATAATCTATATCAAATGTGAAGTCACTAAAGTATTCATCTACTAAATTAACTCTTAATTGAGTGGCATTAAATAAAATACCCGAATCACTATGTTGCCTCATTACCTCATTTAATTCAATCTCTTCAACCTCTTTATTATAATTATACATCAGGGTTTGTTTATTCAATGCCGGACTCAAATCTAATTTAACCGGAGGCAATTGCGCTGTATCACCTATTAAAATGAGTTTACAATTTTTACCAGAATAGATATAATATAATAGATCATCTAACAAAGAGCCATTAGAAAAAAAAGAAGAATCGGCAGTTCTATCGGGTATCATTGAGGCTTCATCAACTATAAAAATAGTATTGGTATGTTTATTTTTTTGAAGATTAAAAGTTACCCTTCCACTTTTT
>DAOVTF010000113.1 GCA_030633225.1 Flavobacteriaceae bacterium | reverse complement strand
TACAGCAAGATGGGTTTTTAGATAAAGAATTGATTCCGGTGGACCAATTATCAAAATCTGATAGACCAATAAATCAAAAATGGTCGTGGGACAGGATTTTACGTTCACCATATATCAAACAAGCAGATGTATTACAAGGTGTTTATTTCTTTGAGAATGAATTTGATAATAATACAATTAAAAGACATTTTGATTTCTATGAACCATTAACAGTTCATGAATCATCTCTTTCTCCTTGTGTTCATTCTATTATTGCTTCAAAAATTGGAATGAATGATAAAGCCTATGAAATGTATTTACGAACAGCAAGATTAGATTTGGATGATTATAACCATGAAGTTCATGAAGGATTACATATTACTAGTATGGCTGGAACTTGGCTTTCAATTGTGCAAGGCTTTGGAGGTATGAGAAATTTTGATAACGCTTTGTCTTTTGCTCCTCAAATCCCTGAAGAATGGAAATCTTATTCTTTTAAAATTAATTATAGAGGAGCAACCTTAAAGGTTTATAAAGATCATGAAGGATGTAGATTTACTAATGAATCGAAAACACCTATAGACATTATTGTTCATGGAAAAAGTATTACGGTTTCTTCCAATGAATTGGTTTCTTTATAAAATATTAATAACGATTCATTGGATGACTATAGTGGTTTTAAATAAAGTCATCCTATAAATTTTATACTTTACGAAATGAAACAATACATTAAAATTTCTATCCTATTATTATTATTTTCAGGATTCCTTACAGCACAAAGTCTTCAAAAAGTTGAACCACCAAACTGGTGGGTTGGGATGAAAAATCCAAAACTACAATTGATGATTTATGGTGAAAATATTGCAAAATATTCTGTAAATATTTCTGATAAAGAAGTGGTTTTAGATAGTATCACAATAACAGAAAATCCCAACTATTTATTTTTAAATCTTGATTTATCGAAAGTGTCAAGATCAAAATCATTTGAGATTAAACTCCTAGAAAAGGGACAAACAAAGCAAAGTATTTCTTACAAATTAAAACAACGAAATAATAATTCTGCAAACCGAAATAGTTTTGATAGTTCAGATGTGATTTATCTAATCATGCCTGACCGTTTCTCCAATGGTGACTCAAAAAATGATTCACATAATGACGTCGTAGAAAAAGTCAATAGAGCAGATAAAAGTGGGCGTCATGGAGGAGATATTCAAGGTGTAATTGATCATTTAGATTATTTAGATGACCTGGGTGTAACTGCTTTATGGAGTACGCCTTTATTAGAAGATAATGAACCTACTTATTCTTACCATACTTATGCGCAAAGTGATTATTATAAAATAGATCCGCGTTATGGAATCAATGAAGATTATAAACGTTTAGCAGATGAAATGCATAAACGTGATATGAAATTAATCATGGATTATGTTACCAATCATTGGGGCTCTAAACATTGGATGATACAAGATCTTCCAACTAAAGATTTTATTCATCAATGGCCAGAAGGGTTTAGAAGAAGTAATTATCGAATGACAACCCAGTTCGATTCAAATGCTTCAATTGTTGATTCGAAAGGTTGTATGAACGGGTGGTTTGATACTACTATGCCCGATATGAATCAAAGGAGCCCTCTTCTTTTAAATTATATCACACAAAATGCAATTTGGTGGATTGAATATGCCGGATTAGATGGTTTACGAGTAGATACTTATTCATACAATGATAAAGAAGGAATTTCTAAATGGACAAAAGCAATCATCGATGAATACCCAAATTTTAATATTGTTGGTGAAGTTTGGATGCATGATCAAGCGCAAATGGCTTATTGGCAAAAAGACAGTAAAGTTGGAGCTATTGATAATTTTAATTCTCATTTACCAAGTGTCATGGATTTTACTTTATACGATGAAGTAACAGGTGTTTTTAATCAAGATAATGCAAACTGGAATGATGGAATGATTAAAGTTTATGACAATTTTGTAAACGATTTTTTATATCCTAATATTGATAATATTCTGGTTTTTGCAGGGAATCATGATACCAATCGTATTAATGAAATTTACCAAAGTGATATCGATAAATATAAATTGGTAATGACGCTCATTTTAACTGTTAGGGGTATGCCTCAGCTATATTATGGTGATGAAATTGGAATGTTAGGCAATAAAGGTAAACATGGAGATGGTGATATTCGTAGAGATTTTCCTGGTGGATGGCAAGGAGATACTCAAAATGCTTTTACCTTAGAGGGCAGAACTAAAACACAAGAAGCATATCATGATTTTACCAAAAAACTATTGACTTGGAGAAAAGATAAAAAAGTAATTCATACAGGCAAAACCATTCATTTTGTTCCTCAAAATAATGTATATGTTTATTTTAGAAGTGATAATAAAGAAACAGTTATGGTTATTATCAATAACAATCCAAAAACTCAAACAATAGACCTTACCAGATTTAAAGAGGTAATTAAAAATTATAAAAGAGGAAAGGATATACTTTCTGAAAAAGAAATCAATCTTATGGAAAAATTAACAATCGAAGGTAAAAAATCAATGGTTATTGAGTTAAATTAATTGTTTTCCTCAGCGGACTTTGCGTAGAGCCTTAGCGAGCCTTGCGGTTAAATTCAATCTATGAAAATCAAAATGTTTTTTCTTTTATTCTTTATACTTCAGAACTCCTATTCTCAAGTAACTTTTGTTGTCGAAAATCTTCCAGAAAACACAACAAAAAATGTCTCTATTTATATTTCAGGAGATTTTGAAGGGTGGACAGGTGGACAAGAAAAATACAAACTTTTACAAAAAGATAATATTTATTCTATCACTTTACCAAAAAATGAAGGAGTTATAAATTATAAATTTACACAAGGTTCATGGAAAACTGTTGAAACCGATATTGATGGAAATAGCTTAGAAAATAGAACCTTCATTTTTGGTGATAAAAATGAGATTGTAAAAGTTCAAATTTTTAACTGGGAAGATCAATCTCCAAAAAAATCAACTACTGCTAACAACGTATCTATTTTGTCTGAAGAATTTAACATACTGCAACTAGATAGAAAAAGAAGAATTTGGATTTATTTACCACCAGATTATAGTACTTCTAATAAACATTACCCTGTGATGTTTATGCACGACGGACAAAATTTATTTGATACTGCTACTTCTTATGCAGGTGAATGGGAGGTTGATGAAACCTTAAACAAACTATATCAAGAAAAAAGATTTGAATTGATTGTTATAGGAATAGACAATGGAGGAGAAAAACGGATGGATGAATATTCACCATGGAAAATCGGTAAATACGGAGGTGGTGAAGGAGATGCCTATGTTGATTTCATTATCAAAACCTTAAAACCTTATGTTGACGATAAATACAGAACCAAATCAGACAACAATAATACTGCTATTATGGGAAGCTCTATGGGGGGATTGATCTCATATTATGCAGGTTTGAAACATCCTGAAATATTCGGAAAAGTTGGAGTATTTTCTCCATCTTTTTGGCTTTCTAACGAAAGTTTTAGCTATGCTAAATCACATGCTAATATTCAAAATGAAAAAATGTTTTTCCTTGTTGGTGATAAAGAAGGAGATAATATGGTTAACGATATGGAAAGCGTAATCTCTCTTATGAAAAACAATAATTTTCCATCAAATAATATATTTCAAAAAGTTGTTCCAAACGGTCAACACAACGAAAGATTATGGAGAGATAATTTTGAAGAAGCTGTTTTGTGGCTTTTTGACGAACAATTAAACTAACTCCTCTTTGTGACCTTAGCGTAAAAACTTTGCAAACCTTGCGGTTAAAATATTATAAATGAGAAATATATACCTTTTTATTACAATTTTATTTCTATCAAGTACAATACTATTTTCTCAAAACAGCAAAAGAATTTTTGAAGAAATAAAAAATAATGAATCTAATATTGAAATTAAAACCAATGATGGTAAATATTTGATTAAAGCAATCAATGAAAATATTATTGAAACAACTTTTATCCCTCAAGGGGAAATTTTTAATGCCAATTCACATGCTGTAATTTTAAAATCGGAATTCATAAAAGGTGATTTTTCAGAAACTAAAACGCATCTTTATTATAATACTAAAGGGGTGAAAGTTACTATTCAAAAAACGCCATTTCAAATAAGTTATGCATATAAAAATAAACCTTTATTATCTGAAAAAAATGGATATATCAAAACAGATAGTACTGAAGTGTTAGATTTTAACATATCAACTGAGGAAGTTCTTTATGGGGGTGGCGCAAGAGTTTTAGGAATGAATCGTCGTGGGAATCGATTGCAATTGTACAACCGAGCTCATTATGGTTATGAAACACGTTCTGAATTAATGAATTATACCATGCCATTGGTTTTATCTTCAAAAATTTATGCAGTCCATTTTGATAATGCACCTATCGGATTTTTAGATTTGGATAGTGAAAAAACAAATACTTTATGTTATGAAACCATTAGCGGCAGAAAAACTTACCAAGTAATTGCTGGTGATAATTGGCAAAACTTGATTGAAAATTACACTAATCTTACTGGAAAACAACCTCTTCCATCGCGTTGGGTTTTGGGTAATTTTGCAAGTAGAATGGGTTATCACACCGAAAAAGAAACTCGTGAAGTAGTTCAAAAATTTGAAGAAGCTCAAATTCCGCTTGACGCAATAATAATTGATTTATATTGGTTTGGTGCAGATCTCAAAGGAACTATGGGGAATTTAGAATTTTTAAGAGATTCATTTCCTACACCCAAAAAAATGATTGCCGATTTTAAAAAGAAAGGCGTAAAAACTATTTTAGTTACTGAACCTTTTATTTTAACAACTTCCAAAAAATGGAAGGAAGTTTCTGAACAAAATCTACTTGGAAAAGACAGTTTAGGTAATCCTTATCGATATGATTTTTATTTCGGTAATACAGGAATTATTGATATTTTCAATCCGAAAGCTAAAGATTGGTTTTGGAATATTTATAAAAAATACAATCAAATGGGAGTTTCTGGTTGGTGGGGAGATTTGGGTGAACCCGAAGTTCATCCATCTGATCTAATTCATACAACTGGAACAGCTGATCAGGTACATAATATTTATGGTCATGAATGGGCAAAAATGTTAAGCGAAGGTTATAAAAAAGATTTTCCAGATCAAAGACCTTTTGTTTTAATGCGTGCAGGATATTCGGGTACACAAAAATATGGTATGATTCCATGGTCAGGCGATGTAAACAGAAGCTGGGGCGGTTTACAAGCGCAACCTGAAATTGCATTACAGATGGGAATGCAAGGTATGGCTTATATGCATTCTGATCTAGGTGGTTTTGCTGGTGGAGAGATTTTAGATTCTGATCTGTATACGCGTTGGTTACAATACGGAGTTTTTCAGCCAATTTTTCGTCCACATGCTCAGGAAAGTGTTGCTCCTGAACCAGTTTTTCATGATAAAAAAACGATTGCTTTAGCGAAAAAAGCCATTGAATTACGTTATCAATTATTGCCATATAATTATACTTTGGCATTTGAAAATAACCAAAAAGGAACTCCTTTTATGCGTCCTTTATTTTTTGAAGAATCGGATGATTTGGCTTTGCAAACTTCATCAAAATCCTATTTATGGGGAAAAGAGATTTTGGTTTCGCCAATATTAAAATCCGGAATTAAAGAGCAAGAAATTTATTTACCAAAATCAAGTGATTGGTTTGATTTTTACAGCGATAAAAAATATAAAGGAGGATCAACAGAATTAATAAAAACCGAAACAGACCATATTCCAACTTTTGTTCGTGGTGGGGCTTTTATACCAATGATTGATGTGATTCAAACTACTGAAAGTTATAATATTGATAATTTAAAACTTCACTATTATTTTGATACAAATAGAAAAAATAGTTACGGTGAACTATACAATGATGATGGGGCAACACCTAATGCTTTTGAAAAAGGAAAATTCGAAATTCTAAATTTCAAAAGTATTCATACAGGGAAATATCTTGTGATTGAATTAGATTCAGAAATTGGTGAAAATTTCAACGCTCATAACAAAGAAATCTCTTTAATAATTCATAATATTTCGGGTAAACCAAAAAAAATAAAAAATTATAAATTTGAATGGAATTCAGATAGAAACACACTTAAAATTCCAATAAAATATTTGAATAAAAAACAAACTATAAAAATAAAATTATAATGATTAAAACCATTTTGAAAAACACATCCTCTTTGCGCCCTTTGCGAAAATTATTTGTGCACTTTGCGTTAAAATCACTTGTTTTACTTATTGCTTTAATAGTACTAATTGGTTGTAATGAAACAACAAGAACTCAAGAAAATAACACCAAAAAAATTCCTTTTATTTGGGAAGGAGCTAACCTTTATTTTTTATTGACAGATCGTTTTAATAATGGAAATAAGGAAAATGACATTAATTACAATCGTACAAATGAAACTGGTAAATTAAGAGGTTTTGAGGGTGGAGATATTAGAGGAATCATTCAAAAAATAGATGAAGGTTATTTTACAAATTTAGGAATCAATGCCATTTGGTTTACCCCTATTGTCGAACAAATCCATGGGAGTGTTGATGAAGGAACAGGAAATACTTATGGATATCATGGGTATTGGACCAAAGACTGGACGAGTTTAGATGCTAATTTTGGTACAAAAGAAGATTTAAAAGAATTGGTTGAAAAAGCACATCAAAAAGGAATTAGAATTGTTTTAGATGCAGTAATAAATCATACTGGC
>DAOVTF010000225.1 GCA_030633225.1 Flavobacteriaceae bacterium | reverse complement strand
TCCTAAATCAAAGTTAAAAGGAAAAATTACCAATTTATCAGATGTTAGTTTTGATAAAAACGGAACGTATAATGTTAATGTAGAAGGCGATTTAAATTTACATGGTGTAACAAAATCAATAAATGAAAAAGCTACAATAACGGTTAAAGGAGATAACGTTGTTTTAAACACTAAGTTTAATCTCACTCTAGCTGATTATGCTATTGCTTTTAAAGATGGTAAACCTTCAACAAATATTGCTAAAACTATAGAAATATCTGTTGTGGCAGAATATTAATTTTGAGTTAATATGTTTTGTTTAGTGCCAAATTTTACTAATAATAAAATTTGGCACTTTTATATTATCAATTTAATCCAAATTTTAAAAAAATAAGATTATTCCTGTTCTAGATTTGGTGTTGTATAGGTTTTAATATCTCCATTTTCATCACTATAAATTAAAAACCCTTTTAAGTTAGGGTGTTTTACCAAAAATTTTTTACTTTTTTTAAAACCCATTGCCATTAAAGCAGTGGCATAAGCATCAACATCGGCACAATCAAGTTTAGCTATAACAGAAGCACTTAACAAATTACTCTTACTTGGGAAACCTGTTTTAGTATCTATAGTATGAGCATACTTTTTACCAGTTTTAGAATCGATTTTATATTTTCTATAATTTCCTGAAGTAGCAATAGATTCGTTTTTTAATTCAATGGTTGTTTGAAACGATCTACTACCATCAAAATTTGGTTTTTCAATTGCTATTTTCCAAGGTTCTAAATCCTGATTTAAACCATTTACTCTAATTTCACCACCTATTTCAACCAAATAATTTTTAATCCTATTTGATTCTAAAAACCTACCTATTACATCAACTGCATACCCTTTTGCAATAGCATTAAAATCAATATAAATATTATTATACTTTTTATAAACTCTATTTTTTTTTAGTTTAACCTTTTCAAACCCAACAAATTCTAACATACTTACAACATGAGTTGAGTCTAGATTCTCAATCATTTTATCTGGTCCAAATCCCCAGGCATTTGCTAAAATTCCGATGGTAGGATCAAAAGCCCCTTCAGTTTCTTTAAATATTTTATTAGATTTTTTAAAAACATCTTGAAACATTTTGTCAACAATAACGGTTGTGTCTCCCCGGTTTATTCTTGAAATATCAGAGCTTGGCAAATACGTTGACATAGATTTATTTACTCGATGGATTAGACTATCAATTTGTTTTTCAGAGATAGAATTATTTTGATCTTCAAAAGTAAGATGAAATGTTGTACCCAGTGCATGACCTTCCAGTTTACTGAAATTGTTATTTTTTTTATCTTTGCATGAAATTACAATCAAAAAAAGAAAAAATAAGAGTGTTTTATTCATAAAAATATTAATATTTCATTAACATTCAAAGATAAGTTATATCTTAGATTTGTAAATACGTTTTTTAAAGAAAAAAATGTAAAAACATGTGAAATATTTAATAATTTTGCATTTAAATTAAATTCTATAACTATTATGAAAAAATTATTTTTTGCCTCTATTGCATTGTCGATATTACTTAGTTCGTGTGTTTCGACTAAAAAATATGCTGACTTAGAAACCCAACATGGACTAACCAAACAGGAGCTTGTTGATGCTAAAGCTGATCTACAAGCTTGCTTAATTGATAAAGATCATTTAGCATCACTAAATGAATTACTTAAAGAAGACAAAGATCGTTCTTTAAAACAAGTTGAAAATTTAACTGTTTTAACTCAATCATCATCCGATAACATTAAAGAAGTTATTTCTCAATTAAGCGAAAAAGATAAATATATCAATGGAATTCGCGATGCAATGACTCAAAAAGATTCTATAAATCTCGCATTAGCATTTCATTTAAAGAAAGAATTAGCTGCTGGTATTCAAGATGAAGATATTCAAATTGATGTTGAAAAAACAGTTGTTTATATTTCTATTGCTGATAAGATGTTATTTAAAAGCGGAAGTGCTGTAGTATCTGAAAGAGCTAAAGAAGTTCTAGGTAAAGTTGCTACTGTTGTGAATAGCAAACCTGAAATGGAGGTTCAAGTAGAAGGATATACAGATAATGTATCAATCAATACGAACTGTTTAAAAGATAATTGGGATTTAAGTGTTGCTAGAGCCACTTCAGTTGTTAGAGTATTACAAAATGATTATGCTGTTGATCCAGGTAGATTAATTGCTGCCGGTAGAAGCGAATACGTTCCTTTAGAAACTAATGATACACCTGCAGGTAGATCTACAAATAGAAGAACTAGAATTGTTATCTTACCAAAATTAGATCAATTCTTCGATATTTTAGAACAAAAACCTGAATAAGGATTAAGAATCCCTTTTCATAGGCACTTTCAGGAGTTAATAAATACTTGTATATCAGATAAATAAGTTGTATATTAGATAGGACAAAACCCCGAATACGAGCCGATTACTCAAAAAACGGGGTTTTAATTTATCAAGTATGACTAAATTACAAAGAATCTCCGATTTACAACACGAATTTTCATTTTTAACCCCCTCTGATAATTTTGACACCTATTTCAATGGATTTTTATCAAGTAATCTGGGGAAAATTTATACAGCTGTTCCGTGGAATGCATTGGTAGCAGTTTTTAAGATTAAAGAATCTATCAAGGGCACTAAGAATTATTTTAGTCCAAAAGGGAAACTAGCCTTGATGTTCTTAAAACACCATGCCTGTTGTTCGGATGAGCGACTAGTCGAACAGCTCAATGGCAATATTGATTATCAATTTTTTTGTGATATTTATTTAGGTCATCATCGTTTGACAAATCATAAAATTGTAAGTCAAATACGTTGTGAACTTGCAGATAAACTAAAAATAGACCAAGTTGAAAAAACGCTTTTCAATAACTGGTATAATTATATAAAAGATAAGCACAGTATTACAACAGATGCCACCTGTTATGAGAGTGAGGTGCGTTATCCAACGGATCAGAAATTACTTTGGGAATCTGTACACTGGACACACCATCAAATGAAAATTCTTTGTAAAGAATTAAATCTAAAATTACCCAGAACCAAATATCTAAAGTGGAAAAAGCGCTATATCGGTTATAGCAAAATGCGAAGAAAGACATTTAAAAAACGTACTCCACTAACAAGAGCATTACTCCACTTACTTAAAAAGATAAATAATGAATTAGATCGTCTAGAAAAGAGTTTTGATTTTGACATGTCTAATGCTTACTATAAGAGAAGAGGTACCATAAAAAAAATACATACCCAACAGTATCTTCTTTTTACAACGGCAGAAAAGCCAAAAAACAGAATCGTAAGTATTGATAAAGATTATCTGCGTCCAATCGTAAGAGGAAAAGAAATTAAACCGGTTGAATTTGGAGCAAAAGTGAATAAACTTCAAATAGATGGAATCAATTTTATTCAAAAGATCAGTTTTGATAGTTTCAACGAAGGAACTCAGTTTAAAAACACAATCTACAAAGCACAAGGTCTTACCAAAACTAAAGTTAGAATAGCCGGGGCAGATGCTATTTATGCCACCAACAAGAATCGTGTGTTTGCCACGTCCAATAAAATACAAACTGATTTTAAACCCAAAGGAAGACCGTCAAAACATCGAAAGCAACAAATTCAATTAGCCAAAATGATTACCAGAGAAAGAGCTACAAGATTAGAGGGAAGTTTTGGTAAGGAAAAGGAGCATTATCACTTAAAGAAGATCAAAGCTAAAACTAAGAAAACAGAGATGCTCTGGATCTTCTTTGGAATACATACTGCCAATGCTTTAGAAATTGGCAGGAGAATGCATAATGAAAGTCTCGAGAAGGTAGCTTAATCTTTTAAATTTTAAATCCTCCATGGAATAACTATCTCTATATCATACCTAAATCCTCCTAAATTCATTTTCAATCCATAAAAATGAAAAAATCCAGTAGATTTAATGTAAATCCTCTGGATTAATTTTAATCCTTTTTATAAATCAGCTTACTTCTGAAAGTGCCTTAATAAATAATAAAGACCAGTTATATTTCTATAACTGGCCTAGGGGAGAAACAATTCAAAACTTAAGCTATTTTAATATT
>DAOVTF010000153.1 GCA_030633225.1 Flavobacteriaceae bacterium | reverse complement strand
TTAAATGGGAACTTAAAAATAGAGGTTCCAAAAAAAAGAAGGACATCTAAAAATTATATAGAAATTATTGGAGCTCGTGAACATAATTTGAAAAATATAGATGTAAAAATTCCTTTAAATACATTAACAGTTGTTACCGGAATTTCGGGTAGTGGCAAAAGCACCTTAATCAGAAACATATTATATCCGGCACTTCAAAAAAAGATAAATAATTATGGTGAAAAAGCAGGCCAATTTACAGATATAAAAGGAAACTTTGAAAGTATAAAAAATATTGAATTTGTAAATCAAAATCCTATAGGAAGATCGAGCAGATCAAATCCGGTTACTTATATAAAAGCTTATGATGACATTCGAGGTCTTTTTTGCATTCAAAAATTGGCAAAAATCAGAGCTTATAAAGCTAAACACTTTTCTTTTAATGTAGATGGAGGGAGATGTGAAACCTGTAAAGGTGATGGTGAAGTTACTATTGAAATGCAATTTATGGCCGATGTACATTTAGAGTGTGAAACCTGTAAAGGAAAACGTTTTAAAAAAGAAGTCCTAGAGGTAGAATTTGAAGGAAAATCAATTAATGATGTTTTACAAACTACTGTTGATGAGGCTATTCTTTTTTTCGAAGAACACCAACAAAATAAAATAGTAAATAAATTAAAACCCTTACAGGATGTTGGCTTGGGTTATGTACAATTAGGACAAGCTTCATCTACTCTTTCAGGAGGTGAAGCCCAAAGGATTAAATTAGCTTCTTTTTTAGTAAAAGGAATTACGAAAGATAAAACACTATTTATTTTTGATGAACCAACAACTGGATTACATTTTCATGATATTAAAAAACTTTTAGCTTCATTCGATGCTTTGATTGAAAAAGGACATTCCATCATAGTAATAGAACATAACCTAGAGTTAATTAAATGTGCCGATTATATCATTGACCTTGGAAAAGAAGGTGGTAAAAAAGGTGGTGATCTTATTGCACAAGGAACTCCAGAAGAATTGATCAAAAGTAAAGAATCATATACTGCTAAATATCTAAAAGAAAAACTGTAAATATAAATTTGAAAAATATTTTTTTTAGCTCTAATACTTCCAATGCCAGATCATTAAATCTTACTTCTTGCTCTTTACTTATGCTTTATTTCAATTCCTCTAAACTCTCTTTTGCAAAAACAAAATCAGATTGAATTTTAATTGCCTTTTCAAAACTAATCTTTGCTGCGGCCTTTTGATTGAGCTCCACTTCAATTAATCCTTTTAAATATGCAATTGCGGCTAAAAGTTCAATTTGTTGTGTATGGTTTTGATTTATAGAATAAGTTACTTTGTATTTGCCAGTATCATTGATCTTTTCGGTTTTTTTAATAGTAGTATAAGCCTCATCGTATTTCTTTAACGAATACTGTAATTTAGCTAAAGTATATCCATGAAAATTATTATTTGTCAATGGAAATAATTGTTTGTACACTTCTTCAGATTTTTCTAAAGCCCCAAGTGCCTCCAGAGATATCGCCTTCATTTCCAACATTTCAATATGCTTAGGGTCTCTTAGTAAAACTTCGGTGGTAATCATAAAACAAGGTGCATATTTTCTGCCAGAAAAGTAAATATATGCCAAGCTATCCTTATACGTACTATTTTTACCCTCTAAAACAATTAGTCTATACATGCTTGCTGAAGAGACAGAAGGGTCTCCAATGTTTTTAGCCTTTTTTAAAACTTGCTTTTCTAACGAAATTAATTGACTTTTATCACTTTGTGAATAGATACTAATAGATGTAAAAATCAATATTAAAATTATAACATTTTTCATAATAAATATTTATACTTTAGAATTCAAAAGTAGAAAATAAAATCTAAATAAAAACCTAATTCTTAAACAAGATTTTCTGATCCAATTATCCTATTAAAAAATAAAAAAAATGCTTTTCTATTTGAAGATAATTTTAACTTTAAAAGTGTGTTTCATTAAAATTTTCAATCATTTCAGTGTAACCAATATAACATTGTATTGAATGTAATTATTCATATTTTTATACATACATAGTAAAAAATATAAATGATGAAAAAAGTATTAATTTTAACAATTGTTTTGGCTATTATTACTTCATGTAATAAAGAAAAAAAGGAAACTGAGAAAGTTACAAATGAAACCAAAACAGAGTATACAGAATTACAAACCAAGGCAAAAAGTATTTTTGGCGAATTACCTAAAATAGCTGAAAATAAAGATAATCCAGTAACCGATGATAAAGTTACACTTGGAAAGTCACTTTATTTTGATAAAATTCTATCAAAAAATCAAACACAAAGTTGTAATACTTGCCATAATTTAGATACTTATGGTGTTGATAATTTTTCAACTTCTCCAGGGGACAAAAAAGGAACTTTTGGCACCAGAAATTCACCTACAACATTGAATGCTGCACTTCATATATCGCAATTTTGGGATGGTAGAGAACCTGATGTTGAAGCTCAAGCCGGCGGACCAGTACTTAACCCTGTAGAGATGGGAATGCCTGATGAAAAAACTGTTGTTGATAGATTATCAAAAGTAGAAAAGTACCAACAAATGTTTGCAAAAGCATTTTCTGAAGATAAAGATCCTATTACATACAATAATATGAAAAAAGCTATTGGGGCTTTTGAAAGAAAATTGATTACTCCATCTAAGTTTGACAATTATTTAGCAGGTGATGACATGGCCTTAAACGATATTGAAAAAGAAGGCCTTCAATTATTTATTGACAAAGGGTGTATTGCATGCCATAGTGGGAATGCAATTGGCGGAAATATTTATCAAAAATTTGGTGTTTTTGGAGATTATTGGGAGCATACTAAAAGTAAAAATATTGATGAAGGAAAATTTGAAGTAACTAAAAATGAAGGAGATAAATATGTTTTTAAATCTCCTTCTTTGAGAAATGTTACAAAAACTTATCCTTATTTTCATGATGGCAGTGTAAAAGAGTTAGATGAAGCCGTTAAAATAATGGCAAAAACTCAGTTAAATATAGACCTTTCTGATCAAGAATTAAAAGCCATTATTGCATACTTAAATTCACTTACGGGGGAAGTCCCTGCTAATTTAAAACTCTAATACATGGCTTATATTTTTGATAAACCTGATTACGAGTAAACTCAATCAAATTTTTCAAACAAAAAACATCCGTCATAAGACGGATGTTTTCTAATTTTTGGGTGGAAGACCGGATTCGAACCGGCGACCCTCGGTACCACAAACCGATGCTCTAACCAACTGAGCTACAACCACCATTTATATTATTTGCGCTCTAACCTCCCGACAACTATCGGGATGAGCTACAACCACCATAATAATTATGGAATTACCTTACAGTAATTTCGGCTGCAAATATAATGTATTTACAAACTTCTTCAAATAAAAATTTAAAATATATTAAAGGTTTGTTTACTTTTATAAAGTCATATAACAAGGATTGATTATCTATGATATAAATAGTAGTTTTGTTATATCTAACCAATCTGTTTTTTAAAGACTTAAAATTATGAAGTACAAATATCTTTTATTTTTATTCCTTTTAGTGTTTATAAATAGTTGCTCAAAAAAAACCAATGATCCTGAGTTTGTAAAAAATGTTACTGGTAGATATTTATACAATTCAGATGAATTAGTTAACGTTCATTTTGATGAAAATGAACTTTTTATGGAATGGAGAGGTGCAAAAAATATTAAACCATTAAAAATTAATGACAGTACTTTTTTTGTTAAAGAAATGAATGAAAAAGTTTATTTTCAAATTAATCCATCTGATAAAAAACTATATATGGTTTTAATCCCCAAAGAAAAAGATAAACCTGCAGAGTATAATTACCGAAAACTTGATGAAAATGAAAAAATTCCTAGTGAATATTTAATGAACAATGAATTTGATAAAGCATTAGACGCATACAAAATAATTAAAGAAAAAGACTCTCTAGATAGTACGATAAATGAAAATAATCTAAATACGCTTGGTTATAAAAAACTACGTGAAAAGAAATATGAAAATGCAATTGATATATTTAAAATAAATGTAGCACTATACCCAGAAAGCTCTAATGTTTACGATAGTTTAGCTGATGCTTTTATGAAAAGTGGTGATACTATTCAAGCGATAAAAAATTATAAAAGATCTTTAGAGTTTGATTCGGGAAATGCCAGAGCCAAAAGAAATATTAAGAGATTAGAGAAAAAAGAATAGTTTTCATCAAATTAGATCATCTAATTTATGACACTGTCCCGTAAAGTGAGTAAACTTAAATTCAAAGGGTTCAATTTTTGAATTGAATCTCATTTTCAAATAAGTTCATTATTTACTCCATTTTAAATTGGCATCAAAAGAAAATTTATGGAAATCAAAATATATGCCTAGTAAGACTGGGAAGTTTCCGAGAATCGCAGGAAAATCACCCAGCCACACTTAGCATATATAAAGATATATATGAATTTTATTTTGTAGCCTAGATCTCTTTGTTTCTTTTTCCATCAATTTGGGAAAAAGAAAGTAATTTATTAATCAAATACTTTGTATGTGCCTAATATAATTGACAATCTATTAAATATGATGATATCGTAACACTTTAAATATCAAATTAGATCATCTAATTTATCAATCGCTACATAGCGCTCTACATTGAACCCTTCGGCATGATTTACACCAATCAATCTACCCAAATCTCTTGCGCGATAAGAAATGCTATCTAAAAAGTTTTTACTAGAAATAGGTGATGATGGTTCTTTACTTTTTGGGTCATAAAATTGCGAGCCATACGCTTTTACGGCTTCTAACTTTTTTTCTATAAAACCAGATACGTCGATAACAAAATCAGGCTCTAAATTTTTCCATTGTATATAATGGTATACATGCTTTGGCCTCCAGGGATCTTGTATATTACCATCTACTTTGGTTTCAACTTTTCTTAAACCTGATAAAAAACATGCATTACTAACTAAATCGCTACCCTTAGGATGATCAATATGCCTATCATTTATAGCATTGCATAAAACAATTTTGGGCTGGTACTTTCTAATTATTTTAATGACCTCCATTTGATGAGCTTTATCATTGATAAAAAAACCATCGGCAAAAGCCAAATTTTCTCGAATAGACACACCCAATATCTTAGCAGATACAGAAGCTTCTTTATCTCTTATTTCAGCAGAGCCACGAGTTCCTAACTCACCTCTGGTCAAATCTAAAATTCCAACTTTTTTCCCTAAAGAAATTTCCTTAGCAATGGTGGCTCCACAACCTAATTCAACATCATCAGGGTGAGAACCAATGGCTAGTATATCTAATTTCATTTTCTTTTTACTTTTAACTTTT
>DAOVTF010000255.1 GCA_030633225.1 Flavobacteriaceae bacterium | reverse complement strand
TATTGTAAAAGGTCGAGACCCACGTGATGTTTGGGCTTTTGTTCAAAGAACTTGTGGTGTATGTACAACTGTACATGCAATAACTTCGGTAAGAGCAGTTGAAGATGCTCTAGGTATTGCTGTACCACCAAATGCAGAAATGGTACGTAATATTATGGAAGGCGCTTTGTATATGCATGATCATGCAGTACATTTTTATCATTTACATGCTTTAGATTGGGTAGATGTGGTAAATGCACTTAGTGCCGACCCAGCAGAAACTTCTAAAATAGCACAAAGTATATCTAGTTGGCCAAAAAGCTCACCTGGTTATTTTAGTGATATTCAAAAAAGAATTCAAAAATTTGTAGATAGTGGTCAGCTTGGAATTTTTGCAAATGGTTATTGGGGTCACCCTCAAATGAAATTACCTGCCGCAGTTAATTTATTAGGAGTTGCGCATTATTTAGAAGCTTTAGAGTGGCAAAAAGAAATTGTAAAAGTTCATACCATTTTAGGTGGTAAAAACCCCCATCCAAATTATTTAGTTGGTGGTATGGCTTGCGCTATTAATGAAAATAGTACCGGTGGTTTGAATGCAGAACGCTTAGCATATGTTGGTAAATTATTGAAAGAAGGAAAGCAATTTATTGAACAAGTTTATATACCTGATTTATTAGCTATTGCTTCTTTCTATAAAGATTGGGGGGCAATAGGTAAAGGAATTGGAAATTACATGTCTTATGGTGATTTCCCAACTAATGGATATAATGACCCTTCTAGTTTTAAATTTCAACCGGGAGTGATATTAAATAATGATCTGTCAAAAGTATATGATGTAGATCATCGTAATGGTGATATTGAAGAGTTTGTTAATAATTCATGGTACGATAATTATAAAGAAGGAGCCGATACTGGTAGACATCCTTGGGAAGGAGAAACTAACATTAAATATTCTGGACCAAAACCACCATATGAACAATTAGATGTTGATCAGAAATACAGTTTTATAAAAACTCCAAGATGGCAAGGGAAACCTATGGAAGTAGGTCCACTTGCAAGATTACTTGTTGGATATGGTAGAGGAAATAAAGAAATTCAAGACGCAGTAAATGGTGCATTAAGTCATTTAAATGTTCCAATTGGAGCTTTATTTTCAACACTAGGTAGAACAGCTGCAAGAGGAATTGAAACCCAATTGGTTGCAAATTGGACCATGGAATTTTATGATCAATTATTGACCAATATTAAAAATGGTGATACCCGTATGGCTAATATGGAATTATGGGATCCATCTAAATGGCCAGCTGAAGCTAAAGGAGTTGGATTTTGTGAAGCTCCAAGAGGAGCCTTAGCACATTGGATTAAAATAAAAGATGGTAAAACTGAAAATTACCAGCAGGTTGTTCCAACTACTTGGAATGCTTCACCTAGAGATCCTAAAGGACAAATGTCAGCTTATGAATCTGCATTAATAGGCACTCCAGTTGCTGACCCAAACCTTCCATTAGAGATTATTAGAACTATACATTCATTCGATCCTTGCTTGGCTTGTGCCGTGCATTTATATGATGAACATGGAAATCATATTTCAAAAGTAAGCAATGTTAGTAGCTGTGAAATTTAACCTTTAAAGAATAAGTAAAATGCAAACGAAAAAACAAACAAATGATTTTAAGAGAGTATTGGTTTGGGAATTGCCTGTTCGCATATTTCATTGGTTGAATGCATTGTGTATAACAGTTCTTGCAATAACAGGTTTTATTATAGCTGACCCGCCTGCCTTAATGTCAAATGCAGAGGCTATAGACTCCTATTGGTTTGGCACAGTTAGAGCAATTCATTTTATTACAGCGTATATTTTTTTAGTAAATGCATTAGCAAGAATTTATTGGGCATTTAATGGGAATTTTTATTCTAATTGGCGCGCTTTTATTCCTTATTCAAAAAAAGCACGACGCAATTTATTGCATGTATTAAAGGTAGATGTTCTATTGCAAAATGAAGAAGAAGAAGTTTATAAAAATATTAGTGTTGGTCATAATTATATGGCTTCCTTTTCCTATGTAATGTTGTTTGTAATTGCATTGGTACAAATATTTACAGGTTTTGGTTTATATGCTCCTACTTCCGGGTGGTGGTTTCCTAAATTATTTGCTTGGGTACCAGATCTATTAGGCGGAGATGCTCAAGCCAGATTTGTACATCATTTTGCTACTTGGTTGTTTATAATTTTTACTCTTATACATGTATATTTAGTTTTTTACCATGATTGGTTAGAAGGACGTGGTGAATCATCATCAATGATTAGTGGTTATAAATTTGTACGTAAAGAAAGAATTGAAAAAGATGATCATATATAAGAGCTAAACAATTATTTAGATTATTGAAAAAGAATATTATTATAAATTGAATTATAAAAGATTGCCTCAAAAGCAGTAAAAGCTATAATTTTATTAGCTAAAAGACATAAAAATACTTTTGAGGCAATTTTCATTTGAATAATTAAAAAAAGAGAAAATGAACAATTTTGAAAGACCTCCTTTATCTATAAGCAGTGATGCTTTCTTTTTTGAAAAAGACAAATCTGAAAGTATTTTAATTATGGGAGTAGGAAATTATTTGATGGGGGATGAAGGAGTTGGAGTTCATCTTATTCAACAAATGTCAAAAATAGACTTACCTGATTATGTAGATATTTTGGATGGAGGAACAGGTGGTTTTTTATTACTCAGTTGTTTTGAAGCATACAAAACTGTAATTTTTGTTGATGCAACTATGGATGGAAAAGAAGAGGGTACTATTTCATTGATACAACCAAAATTTGCATCTGATTTTCCTTCCGCTTTAAGTGTACACGATGTTGGATTAAAAGATATGATTGAAGCAGTGTATTTAATGGATTCCAAACCAAATATTCCTTTATTTACAATTTCAATAAAAGAAATGGTTCCAATGACCATAGAATTATCTTCAAAAGTTGAACAATCCATTCCTAAAACCATTGAACAGATCTTAGAATTATGTGAAACTTTACATGCTGAATTTGCTTAAATTAGCATATCTTTTTGTTTAGATCTTAAGATGTTAAAATGCTAAAATCTTATAAAATTGTTATTACCGGTCAAGTTCAGGGTGTTGGTTTTCGTCCTTTTGTTTATATTCTGGCACAAGAACATCAGTTAAGAGGTACAGTTTCTAATAATGAAGAGGGAGTAATAATTTATTTAACAGGGTCAAAAGATAGTATTTATTCTTTTTATAATACTTTAATAAAAAACCCTCCACAAGTCTCAAAAATTAATGAACATTCAATAGAAGAAAATGAATTAATACTTTTTGATGATTTTCAAATAATTCCTTCACAAATAACAAGTAAACTCAATTTACAGCTTACCCCTGATTTTACAATTTGTGATGATTGTAAAAATGAAATATCTGATTCAAATAACAGACGATATAACTACCCTTTTACAACCTGTGTGAATTGCGGACCACGATGGGCAATAACTAATACTTTTCCTTTTGAACGAGATCAT
>DAOVTF010000044.1 GCA_030633225.1 Flavobacteriaceae bacterium | reverse complement strand
TTTGGCAAAATCTAGAGCCAATAAAGCCTTAAAAATAAAAGAAAGACAAAAAGATACTCTAGGTATTGCCTATTCTATTGTTAATTTAGCAAATCTATATCACTACGAAAATAATTATAAAACCGCTATTTTAAATTATTTAGAAGCAGATAAGAATATAAGAAAAGACACTTCAGATGAAGCTTTATATTTAAAAAGAGCAATTTATGATAATCTATCGTTAACCTACGATTCACTTGAAGAGTATAAAAATGCATATACATATTTATTATTATCAAATAAAATTAATAAAATATTAACAAAAGACCAACTGGCGGATAATATTGCAGAAGTTGATGCAAAGTATAATCTTGCGATAGAAGAACAAAAAACAGAAGAAGAGAGCAGTAAGGCTTTTAGGACACAAGTTCTATTTTATTCTCTATTATTTTTAACCCTTATATTTTTCATTTTGGGTGTTATTTTTTATAAGAATTATAAACTAAAACAACAAAATAAACTTGAGCAAATACAAAACGAATTACAAACAAGAATAATTAATGCAACCATTGATGCAAAAGAAAAGGAGCGTAAAACCATAGCTGAGATTTTGCATGATAGTGTAAGTGCTTTATTGTCATCAGCTAACTTACATTTACAGGCTTCAAAGAAACAATTAAAAACAAATATTCCTACTGAAATTACAAAAGCTCAACAAATTGTAGATGAAGCTTCTGTAAAAATTAGAGATCTGTCCCACGAATTAATTTCATCAGTTTTGTTAAAATTTGGTTTGGCTTTTGCAGTTCATGATCTTTGTGAAAAGTATTCCAATTCAGAAATTCAATTCATTAGTGATGATAACGGAATTAAAAGATATGATCAAAAATTTGAAATAAAAATTTATAATATTATTGAAGAATTGGTTAATAATATTTTAAAACACAGTAAAGCAAAGAATGCATCTATTACTTTAATTGAAAGAAATGGAGATACATTATTAATCCAAATAATTGACGATGGAAAAGGTTTTGATGTTGAAAAAGGAAGAAGAAAAGAAGGTCTAGGTTTAAGTCATATTGAAGCTAGGGTAAAGTATATGCATGGAGTCTTTAATATCAATTCTAAAATACGAGAAGGAACTAGTATTTTTATTTCTGTTCCTATTTATAAATCAAATCTATAAATTGAAAATACGAAATAATTAAATTCTTTTTTCAATTTCAATCACCTCCAAATTTTTAATCTTTTTTTGATAAATTTCAAATCGTAACATTGTTTTTACGGTATGAATTCCATAATTACCAACTGCACCAGGATTTAAATGAACCAGATCCAATTTTTTATCAAACTGAACTTTTAAAATATGAGAATGACCAGAAATAAAAATATCTGGCGGGTTATTTATTAGTTTGTCTTTAATTCTTTGATCATATCTATTTGGATAACCACCAATATGTGTGATCCAAACTTTCATTTTTTCAATTGTAAAAATACTGTCCAATGGGAATTCAGTTCTAATTGTATGGTCATCTATATTTCCAAATACAGCTCTTAATTTTGAAACTTCTTTTATTTTATCAGTAACTTTAATATTTCCAATATCACCAGCATGCCAAACTTCATCAGCCTCACGGCAATAATTTAAAATTTTATTATCAATAAAACCATGTGTATCTGAAAGCAATAATATTTTTTGCATTAAAAAAACTAATTTAATTATATTTGTTAGGCATAAAAATACAGATTTTTGAGATATTTTATTGAACTTTCTTATAATGGAAAAAATTATCATGGTTGGCAAAGACAACCTAATGAGATTTCTGTTCAAGAAAAAATAGAGGAAGGGTTATCACTTTTGTTAAGTGAAACAATATCCGTTGTTGGTTGTGGAAGAACAGATTCTGGGGTTCATGCGAGTCAGTTTTATTTGCATTTTGATAGTTCAACAAAAGTTGATGAAGAGAATCTAAAATTCAAGCTAAATGCATTTTTACCTGAAAGCATTGCAATTATTGCAATGTTTATGGTTGAAGATGGTGTTCATGCAAGATTTGATGCGTTATCTAGAAGTTATGAATATAGAGTAAGTTTAGGTAAAAACCCTTTTCTTATAGATACAACTTGGCAAGTCTTAAATAAAAATTTTGATATTGAAAAAATGAATGAGGCTGCCAAAATTTTGAATGATTATCAAAATTTTAAATGTTTTTCAAGATCTAAAACCGATGTAAAAACATATAATTGCACGATTACAAATGCTATTTGGAAAAAAGAAGAAAACCTATTGATATTTCAAATAACAGCAAATCGCTTTTTAAGAAATATGGTTAGAGCAATAGTAGGAACAATGTTAAACATAGGAGCAAACAAAATTTCGATAGATGATTTTAATAGAATAATTGAAAGTAAAGATAGAACTAAAGCTGGAGCTTCGGCAAAAGCAAAAGGATTATTTTTAACTCAAATTACTTACCAAAAAAAAGTATTTAAATATAAAAATGACAAAACAAGATAGTAATAAGAAAATAACAGGTAAAGTATATGATTATAAGCTTTTTAAAAGACTTATGAATTATGCTAAAGTATACAAATTACAGTTTGTAATTTCAGTTATTTCTGTTGTTTTGTTAGCTTTATTTGCCGCAATAAGGCCAATATTATTACGCCAAATAGTTGATGATTATATTACTAATAAAAATGCTGAACAATTACTTGTTTTTGTAATAATTATGCTTGCAGTTCTTTTCTGTGAAGTGATTTTTCAGTTTTTATTTATCTATTTCGCCAATTGGTTAGGGCAAAATATTATTAAAGATATACGTTCTCAACTTTTTAGACATCTATTGCACTTTAAAATGCAATATTTTAATAAATCTTCAGTAGGTAAATTAGTGACAAGGGTAGTTTCAGATATTGAAACTATAGCCAGTGTTTTTGGTCAAGGCTTGTTTATGATTATTAGTGATTTGTTAAAAATGTTGGTGATTGCTATGGTAATGATATGGATGAATTGGCATTTGGCTTTAATTGTTTTTTCCATATTGCCCATATTAATTTTTGCAACAAAAGTGTTTCAGAAAGCAATGAAATCTGCTTTTCAAGAAGTTAGAACTCAAGTTGCAAATTTGAATGGTTTTGTTCAGGAACGAATTACTGGCATGCGAATTATTCAGCTTTTTACACGTGAAAAAATTGAGTATGAAAAATTCAAATCCATAAATGAAGAACATAAAAAAGCTTGGATTAGAACGGTTTGGTATAACTCCATATTTTTCCCTATTGCTGAAATACTACCTTCAATAGCAATTGGTTTGGTTGTTTGGTATGGAGGTTTAAATGCCGCAACCAATAGTTCAATTACAGCCGGTGAGATTATTAGTTTTATAATGATGAATAATATGTTATTCAGACCATTAAGACAAATTGCTGATAAATTTAACACTTTACAAATGGGAATGGTTGCTGCCGAAAGAGTTTTTAAAATTATTGATGCAAATGAAAAAGAAATCGATAATGGAGATATAACAATAAATTCGTTTAAAGGAGATGTTTCTTTTAAAGATGTTCGTTTTGGTTATATTCCAGGAGAAGAAGTGATTAAAGGAATTTCTTTTGAAGTTAAATCGGGAGAAACTGTTGCTATTGTTGGGGCAACCGGAGCTGGAAAATCAACTATTATTAATTTATTAAATCGTTTTTACAATATTGAAAAAGGAAAAATTAGTATTGATAATGTTGATATTTGCGATTACAAATTGCATGAATTACGAGATCAAATAGCGGTCGTCTTACAGGATGTTTTTTTATTTTCTGATACTATTTATAATAATATTACACTAAAAGATGAAAGAATAAGTTTGGAAGAAGTAAAAACCGCTGCAAAGGAAATTGGAATTCATGATTTTATCATGACATTACCGAACGATTATAATTATAATGTGAAAGAAAGAGGTGTTATGCTTTCGGTTGGCCAGCGTCAATTAATTGCTTTTTTAAGAGCTTCTGTTAGTAATCCTAGTATTTTAATTTTAGACGAAGCTACTTCATCTATTGATTCCCATTCCGAAAAATTGATACAAGATGCAACAGAGAAAATTACCCATAACCGAACCTCAATAATTATTGCTCATAGACTGGCAACTATACAAAAGGCAGATAAGATTATTGTTATGGAAGATGGTAAAATTGTTGAGCAGGGTAATCATATACAATTATTAGCTAAAAAAGGTTATTACAGCAGATTGTATAATATTCAATTTACTCAGAAAAAAGCTAGTTAAGCTTTTTTTGATACCAGTTTTTTTTGGTTAATTTATATCTTCTATCTGTACATTTTTCAATTGGATTATAGAATTCCTTATCAAAAAACATAAATTTTTCTAATATTTTACGTGACTTTTTATTAGAAATATTAACATCAGCAGTTATCAATTCAAAGTTTAATTTTTCAAAACCATAATCAATTAAACCTATTGATATTTCAGTACCATAACCATTACTCCAAAATTTTTCTCTTAAACGATATGCAATTTCATCCTCATTATCATTATTAATAATCAAACCACATAGCCCTATTAATTCAAGATTATTTTTTAATGTAATTGCCCAAATTTTCTTTTCAGTTTTTAATTTGTAAAGGTCTATTAATTTAATTAGTTTATTGTTACTTTCTACTCTAGTTAAAGCATCTAAGGGAATAGGATTCATAACTTTAGAATTACCCATCAAGTCGAAAAAACAATCAGAATCCGATTTAACAAACTCTCTAATTTCTAGTCGTTCAGTTTCAAATATTTTAAGATAATTCATATATCAAATAAGTGATTAAGAGAGATCCTCTTTTATAATTTCACTTAACTCTGCGGTATCTTCAAACAAGATAAAAGCACCATTATTCATATATGATATTTGTCCGGTTTCTTCAGAAACTACAATTGAAAGAGCATCACTTCTAATAGTAATTCCTAATGCAGCACGATGTCTTAAACCAAAATGGGCAGGAATTTCAGTAGTATTTTCAATTGGTAATATAACTCTTGTTGCTGTAATTATATTATTTTCAACAACTATGGCGCCATCATGAAGTGGACTGTTTTTATAAAAAATACTTTTTAATATAGGTTTGTTTACCTCAATATACATTGGGTCTCCAGTAATTTTCACAAACTCTAAATTATTATTTCTTTCAAGAACAATTAAGACTCCAGTCTTACTCTTTGACATTTCTTCACAAAAACTTACAATAATATCAATTTGATTATTAGGTGCTATTTCTGATTTAAAGAAATTAAACCTTTTTAAAATCCCTTTTTTCGAGGCAATATTTGTAGAACCAACCATCAATAAGAATTTTCTTATTTCTTGTTGAAAAACAATGATTAAAGCAATAAATCCACCGCCTAAAAATTTACCAAGAATATCGCTTAGCAATTCCATTTCTAGTGCTTGAGTAAGCTTCCAAATTAAATAAATAATAGCAATTCCAATAAAAATATTGATGGCAGCAGTACCTCGAATTAGTTTAAAAATATAGAAAAGTAAAACAGCAACTAAAACAATATCTAAAATATCTAAAAAGCCGATGTCTAAAAAATCAAAAGAGTCCAATAGTTTATTAGTTTTTGTAAATGTAAGAATTATTTTAAACTATAAATATATTCGGTAGAATCAATTTGAATCTCAATTTTTGATAGAAAAACCTTTGTTTCTAGATAATATTGATAGGAAGTATTCTCATTGTATTTCAATAGTATTTTGAAATTAGCTAAAGAATCTTTTAATTTTAACTGATCTATTTTTCTTTGTAACTGATTTAACTCAACACTTTTTTTATTTAAAAATAAATTCTCATTTTGAATATCAAGTTCAATAATTTTATTACTTAATAAATTAGCAAACAGAGTTTTATACTCATCTATGTTGTAAATATAGTGAGTTGGGTCAAAATCTAATAATGCAATTTGATTAGATTTTATATTAGCATAACTAAAATAATTCAAATTTCCTTCTTTTTTATGCATCGAATCTTTGTTTTTATTTTTTTGCATTTGTATTAAAAAAGGAACGACTTCTTTTATTGGTAATCGTTTATCGATATTAAAAATCCAATGTGTATTTAATATCTTATTGTTTTTATTTAAAACAGCTATTTCTTCATTGCCTTTTTGCTCATAAAAAATCCAAATACTTGAATGGTTATGAATTTCTGGTATTCCGTCAATTTCTATCTTAGGAAGTTGCACTTCTTTATTTGCACAACTAGAAACAAGAAATATACTGAGTAATAATAATTTATAGTAGAATTTTTTCATTAATCTAAATAACTTTTTTAACAATATTAATAGTTTCCATTGCCTCTTTTACATCATGTACTCTTAATATATTTGAACCTTGTAACAAAGCAATTGTATTGGCAACACTTGTTGAATTTAAAGCTTCTTTGGGTGTTATATCTAATAGTTTGTATAACATTGATTTTCTTGAAATACCAACTAAAATTGGCAATTCTAAATTTTTAAACAAATTTAAATTTTGTAAAAGTTCATAATTTTGATCTAGTGTTTTGCTAAATCCAAAACCAACATCTAAAATAATATCGTTTACTCCAAATTCTCTTAATTTATTTATTTTTTTTGAGAAAAAATAAATAATATCATTTATCAAATTGTCATAATCAATATTGTTTTGCATGTTTTGAGGAGTACCTTTCATATGCATCATGATGTAAGGAACTTGAAGATTTGCAATGGTATCAAACATTTTTGAATCTAAATTTCCTGCCGAAATATCATTGATCATACAAGCACCTGAATCAATACTTTGTTTAGCCACTTCACTTCTAAAAGTATCAATAGAAATTAAAATATTTGGAAAATGTTTTATTAAACTCTCAACCACAGGTACTATTCTTGTGATTTCATCTTTTTCACTAATATGCTTTGCTCCTGGCCTTGATGAATAACCTCCTATGTCAATAAAAGTTGCACCTTCATCAATCATTTTTTCTGTTTGTAAAAGAATTTCTTTTTCAGAAGTATATTTTCCTCCATCATAAAATGAATCTGGTGTAAGATTCAAAATCCCCATAATTTTTGGAGTCCTTAAGTCAATTAATTCACCCTTACAATTAATGCTTTTCATATTCAATTTATTGTTTGAAGTTTATTTGCTGGCAACAGTATTAACAACTTTACTCATTTTAGGCGCTTGATAAGTTTTCATTTTATCAATTAATTCTTCAATATTTTCACTTACCAAGATCATATCTCTGTTGTTTTGTTTTAAAAATCCTTCACTTACCATATGGTCTAATTGCTGTAAAGTATGATTAAAAAAAGCATTGGTATTTAAAATTCCAATTGGTTTGTTTTCTATACCTAATTGACCTAAAGTTAAAGCTTCAAAAATTTCATCTAAAGTTCCAAAACCACCAGCAAGCGCAATATACCCATCAACAAGTTTACTGATTCTTACTTTTCTTTTTGACATCTTTTTAGTCACTATCATTCTGGTAATTTGAGTATGGGCTACTTCTTCATGACGTAATAACTTTGGAATAACTCCAATAACTTCGCCTTTATTTTCAATAATAGTATCAGCAATAGCACCCATTAAGCCTATTTTTCCACCACCATATACTAAAGATATATTGTTTTGAGCAAAATATTCACCTAGTTTTCTTGCTTCTTCAGCATAGATTGATTTAAAACCAATGCTTGAACCACAAAATACCGCAATTCGTTTCATACGTTAATTTATTAATTGAAATCTTTTGTAAAAATAAACAAACCAAAACTATTTTTTCATTAGATTTTTTATAAATTCGTTTCGATAAATCAAAACAAAAAAACTAAGTTTTATACATTATACATGCAAAAAACATCTCAACAATACGATGAAGTTACCGATGAATGCCGGTCGTTATATATTGATAAAATGACGGATTATGGTAGTGCTTGGCGTATTTTAAGATTACCATCTTTAACAGATCAGATATTTATTAAAGCACAAAGAATAAGACAATTACAAGAAAATAATGTTAGAAAAGTTGATGAAGATGAGATTCCTGAATTTATTGGAATTATCAACTATTCAGTGATGGCATTGATACAAATTGAAAAAGGCATTGCAGAACAACCTGATTTAAATGTTGAAGAGGCAACCAAGTTATTCGACAAACATATAACCATAACCAAACAACTCATGGAAGATAAAAATCATGATTATGGTGAAGCATGGCGAGAAATGCGTGTTAGTTCTTTAACCGATCTTATTTTACAAAAATTACTTCGTGTTAAGCAAATAGAAAATAATAGTGGTAAGACACTGGTTTCAGAAGGAATTGATGCTAATTACCAAGATATGATTAATTATGCGGTTTTTGCATTGATTTTGATGAGTGAAGAAAATTGATTTTTAAAATTATTAAATGAATATACTTACCCAAATAGCAAGATTACTTGTATCGCTTACATTTATTTTTTCCGGATTTGTAAAATTAGTAGACCCTCTTGGTTCGGCGTATAAATTTGAGGAGTATTTTGGTGCTGATGTTTTAAACTTAGAGTTTTTAAGTCCGTATGCATTACAATTTTCCATTGTTTTAATTCTGGCTGAGATAATGTTAGGTGTTTTGTTGCTAATAGGGTATAAACCCAAAATAACAGTATGGAGTTTGTTTTTTATTACCCTTTTGTTTTTATTTTTAACATGGTATTCAGCTTATTATAATAAAGTTACAGATTGTGGCTGTTTTGGAGATGCTATTACCTTAACTCCTTGGGAAACATTTTATAAAAACATAATTCTTATTGGATTAATTATTTATTTGATCATAAGAGTATACGATATTCAACCAATAGTTTCAGAAATATTTGTAAAGTGGGTTTCAATAATTTCATTGGCTTCATTTATGTTTATTACTTTTTATGTGTTAAAGCATTTACCAATTATTGATTTTAGAGCGTATGCGGTAGGTAAAAATATTCCTGAAGGAATGATAATCCCAGAAGGAGCTGCGAAGGCTGTGTTTGAAGATACTTGGATTTATAATGTTGATGGAGAGGATAAAGTTTTTACAACAGAAGAAAAACCATGGAATATTGAAGGATCAACTTTTGTTGATCGAAAAACTAAAACTATTGAAAAAGGTTATGAGCCCCCAATTCATGATTTTACCATGGAAAGAAATGATGAAGACATTACGAAATTATTAATGCAAAAGGAGCGATTAATGTTAATTGTTGCTTATGATTTACAAAAAACCAATGAATCAAGTTGGTTAAACATTAAAGAAATTAGTGATAAAGCTTTACAAAATGGATATACCGTTTATAGCTTTTCAGCATCTATTGAAGAAGATTATTTAAAAATTAAGAAAAAGTATAATTTAGAGTTTGATTTACTTTTTTGTGATGAAACGACTCTTAAAACAATTGTTAGATCAAACCCCGGAATAGTTATTTTAAATAAAGGTACAATTACCGGAAAATGGAATTGGATTGATATTGATGATGTTGAGCTATAAATAAAATTTAGATAAATGAAACAGGCTTTACTTGTATTTTTGGGTGGTGGATTTGGAAGTGTAGCTAGATATTGGTTAAGTGTAAAATTCAATAATTTTGAAAGTGCCCTTCCTTATGGTACCATGATAGCCAATATTTTAGGAAGTTTATTTATTGGATTAATTTTTGGCTATATGGTAAGAACTGGTAATTTGTCTGAAAAATATTCTTTAATGTCGCGCGCAAGTTCAAACGTGTCGGTGTTCTTTTTTCTGAATTCTTTGAAATAATGAATCGTCCCGCCGATATCGAAAAAAGCTTCGGCGGACATATAATCAACATTGAAATCCACGCCCATTTCAACGGGGACATGTTTGAATAAATCATC
>DAOVTF010000301.1 GCA_030633225.1 Flavobacteriaceae bacterium | reverse complement strand
TATATTTATTGTTTTCAATATTAGCTTTCGATAAATTATACGAACAGGTTCTTAAAGGATATAATTCTTTTATTAATGATAATAAAGCTCTGGCAGCTCTAACTGAAGTATATGGTCCGAAATATTCAGAACCATCTTTAAAAACATTTCTAGTTAAAAATATTCGAGAAAAAGGTTCTTTTTTAATACAAATCCACGGGTAAGTTTTATCATCTTTGAGAAGCACATTATACCTTGGCTGGTACTTTTTAATCAAATTATTCTCTAATAGTAAAGCATCAGTTTCAGTTTCAACAACTATATGTTTAATGCTTACTATTTTTTTTACTAGAACCCTGGTTTTACCATTTTCATGTGTTTTTGTAAAATAAGATGCTACTCTTTTTTTTAAGTTTTTAGCCTTACCAACATATAATATTTTATCTTCTTTATCATAGTACTGATAAACCCCTGGTGAATTAGGTAATGATTTTATTTGTACTTTTAAATTCAAAATTTAGGTTTGTATTCTATATAATTATCTAGCAATTGTTCTTCCGTTTTATCCACAACCTCCCAACCTAAAATTGCCGACAGTTGGTATATTTTTGACAGTTCAATTATTAGTCTTTTTTTTGCATTTTTTTTCAATTCACTAACCTCAGCAGTTTGTTTTATTTTTTCAATACTTTTTTTATTAATTGAATTGAGTTCCTCTTTGCTAAATGAATTAAATGTACTTTGCTGTAAATCAAAATATTTTACTTCTGGAGTTATAATTATCTCTTCTTTTGGAATATACTTAATTAATATTTTCTTATTCACTGAATCAATTTCAAAAATCATTTTTTCAAGATCAAACATTACTTGAACTTTCGCATTTACAGTAACAATCGCACTTTTATTAAATTCAAAAGTATCATAAAAATATTTTTTTGCGTCTTTATAACTATATACCTCAGAAAAAATTCCTTCTGTAACAACCAATTTACTAATGTTTTTAATACTCTGCATTACAATCTGAATATCTTCATTGGTGGCTTTTATTTCACTTTTATATATGTTTTTTGCTATAAAAAATCCGATTAAGCAAACAATTGCATATCCTACATATTTTTTCATAAAAATGCATTTTAATATTTATAACTATTGATTATAATCTATAAATCAAACTAAGAAATTGTATTTTTGTGTTTCAAAAAATAATCATAAAAATACGTTTTTAAACATTTACAGGATGAAATATTGGAAAAAACTTACCCATCAAGAACTTCATGATAGAATTGAAAAAGCACTTCATGAAAATGTTGATTTTACTAAAGATACATCTTTAGGTTATCCTGCTTCAAAACTAGATGATAAAGTTTTTTATAGTGATGCTCCTTTTTTAAAAGATGCTCCAACTTTAAAAACCTATGTTGCCAATCCTAATCATATTGGGTGCCATACCTATGGAAGTTCTGAAAAAGCATTTAAAGGAACTCAAGAAATAGAGAGGGAAGTTCTAAGGGTTTTAGCAGTTGATGTGTTTAAAATGGAGTCTGAAGAGTTTGATGGCTATATAGCTCCTGGCGGTACCGAAGCAAATATTCAGGCCATGTGGGTTTTTAGAAATTATTTTGTAAATAATTTCCAAGCTAAAAATAGTGAGATTGCAATTTTAGCTTCTCAAGACACACACTATTCTATACCAAAAGGATCAAATATTTTAAATATCGATCTTCTATCAATTCCTGTTGAATTTGAAAGTAGAATTATTGATGAAAAAGCTCTTGAAAATATTGTAAAAAAGGCTGTAAAAAATGGTAAAAAGTATTTTATTGTAATTTCTAATTTAGCAACAACTATGTTTGGTTCGGTTGATAATCCGGATGTTTATATCAAAATTCTTGAAAAATTAGATCTGCCTTTTAAAATGCATATTGATGGTGCCTATGGTGGATTTGTTTATCCATTTAGTAATTTAAAATCTCAAATAAATTTTTCAAATCCTAAAATTTGTTCCATAACTATTGATGCTCACAAAATGTTACAAGCACCTTATGGCACTGGAGTTTATCTATGTAGAAAAGGGCTTATAGAAAATGTTTTGACTAAAGAGGCTGAATATGTTGAAGGTATGGATCTAACACTTTGTGGAAGTAGATCGGGCGCAAATGCCATTGCAGTTTATATGATATTGTTTACTTATGGGCCTTATGGATGGTACGAAAAAATAAGTGTTTTGCAAATGCGAACTCAATGGTTTTGCAAGCAACTAGATCAATTAAACATAAAGTATTTTAGAGAAGAAAATATGAATATTGTAACTATTCATTCAAAATATATTCCTGAAGAAATTGCTTTAAAATACGATTTAGTACCAGAACAGCACAACGACCAAAACAAATGGTATAAAGTTGTTATTATGGATCATGTTGAAATTGATAACTTAATGCAGCTAATAAATGCCTTAAAAGAATTATAGAAGTTAAATTTACAGTTCTTCTTTTTCTTTTTTGTGCGGAAATACTTTTTTATTAAAGACTATTAATAAACCAACACCAAAACTAATTGCTGTATCTGCAATATTAAAAACAGGATCAAAAAAAGTAAAATGTCTATTTTCAAACATTGAAAAATGCTTTCCTCCTATCATTGGTAACCAATC
>DAOVTF010000057.1 GCA_030633225.1 Flavobacteriaceae bacterium | reverse complement strand
ATTTTTTAGTTAAACTTATATAATTCATGAAATGTAATAATCCTATTACAAATCTACGTAATTCTTGTTACACTTATTTGTTCGACTGTTGAATATACTTTTTAAATTTCTTTTCCAATGGCTTATCATTACACATTGAATCATAACAATCTATTGCTTCCTGAATACTCATAAAGAAATTATTAAAACTCATCTTTTTTGTTACACCCCCTTTATCCATTGCATCTCTAACGGGACCTTTAACTCCCGAAAAAGCTATTTCAATACCTTTTAAATTATAGTTGTCAATAACCTCTATTAATGTATGAACACCACTACTGTCAAGATTATTCATACTTTCACCATCAATAATTATCAATTTTAGTTTTTCTCCTTTTTCCAACACCAACTCTTCTAATTTATCTTTAAAAAAAGTAGTATTGGCAAAATAAAGTTGGGCATCAAACCGCACTATTAAAACATCTTCTTTTGGTTGTACATCTTCCTCAAACCTTTCAATATTTCTATAAAAATGTGTTCCGGGAATTTTTGCTAAAACAGCCACATGTGGTTTTGTGGTTTTATAAATTACCATTGCCAATGATAAAATTACTCCTAATGCAATTCCTTTCTCAATACCTAATATTAAGGTTGCAAAAAATGTTATTATCAATAAGGAAAAATCTGTTCTATTACTTTTCCATAAATGTATTACTTCTTTATAATCAATTAGTCCGAAAACAGCAACCATAATTACTGATGCTAAAATAGCTTTAGGAAGGTTGTAAAAAAGAGGTGTTAAAAACAATAGAGTTATAACAATTAAAAGTGCACTAAATATAGATGCTAAACCTGATTTAGCTCCAGCCTGATCATTGACTGCGGTTCGAGAAAAACCTCCTGTAGTAGGATATGATTGAAAAAATGAACCTAAGACATTTGCTAAACCTAGTGCTATCAACTCTTGATTTGGAATAACTTTATAATCTCTATGTTTAACTTGAATGGCTTTGGCAACCGCTATACTCTCCATAAAACTAACTAAAGCAATAGTTAAAGCCATAGGAATTAACAATTGAATTATATCTAAATTTAAAAGGGGTATTTGAAATTTAGGTAATGTATCGGGAATATCTTTTATAATTTTTACAGAATTTACTCCTTCTCCTAAATTAAATAGAGATACTACTACTATTCCAAAAATAACAGCAAATAGTTGGCTTGGTAAAGATTTATTAATTCTTTTTACTCCAATAATTATTAAAATCCCAATCATTCCGATAATGAAAGCAATCCAATTTATTTCATCAATTTTATTAAAAGCATCCATTAAAATTTCATTTATATGATGACTTCTTTCCATATCAATTCCCAACAAGTGTTTTAACTGACTCAAGCCAATTATTAGAGCTGCTGCTGAAGTAAAACCACTTACAACTGGGTGTGATAAAAAATTAACTAAAAACCCCAATCGGAAAACTCCTAATAAAAATTGAATTACCCCTACCAAAAAAGCTAATAATATTGCATAAGTGATATACTCAGAAGTTGATAATCCTTCAAAAGAACCAATAGCAGTTGCTGTAAGTAATGACACCATAGCAACCGGTCCAACTGCCAATTGCCTTGAAGTCCCAAAAATTGCATATATTATTATTGGAATAATCGATGCATACAAACCATAAACGGCAGGTAGTCCGGCAATAGATGCGTATGCCATCCCTTGAGGTATTAACATAACGCCTACAGTCAAACCTGCACCAATATCACCTTTAAGCCACCCTTTTTTATAGTTAGGTAACCAATCAAGAATTGGGATATAATTTTTTAATTGCATTATTTTTAATAAATATTTCCTAGAATTCTAATCATCACATTCATAAAATATTCTAGATGTACATTCTTTACATACTTCCATATCTAATTTTTTATAAATTGCATGAATCGCATCCTTTTTATCATCATAAAAGTTTTCTTCTCCAATTTCATTTCTAAATCCACCTTTTTTTAATATTTGCTGACTAACTATTTTTAATCCGCTAAAATATATTCCTCCACCTCTTTCTTGCCATTTTAAAACTTCATGCGTCAACCATGTCGCTCCTGCCAAGTCAATAAAATTAATCCCATTTGCTATTATCAAAACATGTTTTGGGTCTTCTTTGTCATATAATGTATTAAAAAAATCATCAACAACTTCTAGTGCTCCAAAATATATAGACCCATCAATTCTTACAATTTTCAATTGTGGACACATTTTAATTCCTGAATCTCTCACTACATTAATAAACCGATGTGTTTTTGAAGACCCAAGTATAGCAATATTAGGTTTGGCTGTTCTTTCTAGATAAAAGAATAAAGACAGGGCAATACCTAAAAAAAGAGCTGTTTCCAATTCGAAAAATAAGGTCCCAAATAATGTTGTTCCTAAAACAATAATTTCTCTTCCACTGCTTTTAACAACCTGTTTAATATGATGAAAATCTATTAAATTATATCCAACTAATAAAATAATTCCACCCATTGCGGCTTTTGGTAAATATGCTGCATAATTAGAAAATAACAATAAAACTAACATCAAGAAAAAGGCTGCAAAAATAGCAGACATAGGTGTTTTTGCTCCTGCTTGATAATTAACTCCAGAACGTGTAAATGATCCAGAACCCATATAACTAGAAAAGAAACTAGCAATTATATTAGAAAGACCTTGGCCTTTAAATTCTTGATTTGCATCTATTCTTTGATGAGATGATAATGCAATAGATCTTGAAATGGCAACTGCTTCTATTAATCCTAAAAGAGCTAAAGTAAAAGCGCCACCACTTAAATTTCTAAGATTTGTCAAATTAAACTCAGGTATACGAAAAGGAGGAAGATTAGAAGGTATTTTACCTACAGTTTCAATTCCATTAGATTCTCCTCCTAAAATTATAGCTAATACACTCCCTAAAACCATAGCAATTAGCATATAATATCGTGAAAGCGGTTTAATGAATTCTCTAACTATAATTGCTATTACCATAGTTCCTAAAGCAACAGCAAATACATTCCAATTCGTCTCAGAAATATTACTAACAATATGTTTTATAATATCATAAAAAGAACTCCCTTGAGGAACATCTATACCAAAAACATGCTTTAGTTGTTTAAAGCCAATTAGTATTCCTGCCCCAGCAGTAAATCCAATAATAACCGAATGAGATACAAAATTGACTAATTTCCCCATTTTTGCCAATCCCATAGCAAGTTGAATTATACCCGCCATAAAAGTTAAAACTAAAGTTAGACTCACATAAGTTTCAATATCATTTGTAGGATCAACAAATTTACTGATAGTTGCAAAAACTACTATTGAAATTGCTGTTGTGGGACCCGAAATTAAATGGTATGATGAGCCAAATAAAGCTGCTATTATTGGAGTAATCATCGCTGTATAAAAACCATAAACCGGTGGTAAACCAGCTATCATGGCAAAAGCAACTGCTTGTGGTATGACAATGATTGTTCCCGTGATACCAGCAATTAAATCATCTTTCCAAGATTTTTTTGCTAAGGGTAGCCACGTTAAAAATGGTAATAATCTATACAGCATTTATAATTAGTAGTATTTCTATATGACATAAAATTCCGTTTGTTTACACAAACGGAATTTAAATTTTACTTTTTATCTTCTTTTAAATAATAAGTTGATTCATCCGGTTTAAAGGCTCGTTTAAACCAAAGTGGTCTTAATTCACCGTTTGGTCCGGGTGCCGGACGAGTCATAGCCAGCCACTCTTTGTAAATTTCGTGAGATTTATCGGTATCTACAAAAATATCACCATAACTATCATTTGATCCTGGTTTTTCAATACGTACTCTTTGATGCCAGGTATGCATTCCGCTAATAGGATCAGGATGTACAGCGTGAGTTATATTTTGATGAACTCCACCATCTTTCCAGAAAATACGTTTAGAGTCTTTGTCATTAGATTCAAATGGTTTAATACCAGATTTGGTACTCATTTTCCATTTTCCTTTTTCACTATTATCAATATTTACGGTATTTGTTGCCCAACGATTTCCAGTTTTATCTTGTTCTCTTCTCCATCTTCCAATATGATGTGAACAAGCTACGACCCCTGGTTTCATAGATTGTGTTACCCATACTTTATCAACAAAATAACCTATATCTGTATTCATCTTTACTAAATCTCCCGTTTTAAAGCCCCATTTTGAAGCATCATCTGGATGCATCCAAATTGGATTTCTATTTGAAATTTCAACCAACCATTTTGCGTTACCCGATCTGGAGTGAATCAAAGTAGGTAATCTAAACGTAGGTACAAGTACATATTCTCCTTTTGACTTGTCTAAAACATCATTGTGGATATGGCTTTTAATATAAGTTGGTGTTGCGTATTCTGGCCATTTCCAATCAACCATAGTTTGAGAATAGAATTCATTTTTACGCGATGGTGTAGGAAAACCTACCATGGCTTTACCATTAACCATAACACCTATATCTTTTCCGTTTTTACGAATTACGCCATTTTCATTATCTACTTCAGTTCCTTTAAGATCATCTTTAGATAAAGGGTTTTCATTCTTTTTATACGACTCTCCTTTTTCAATTTCAAATGCTCCATATTTTGCCATGTATTCAAATTCGGTTAAGCCTTCTTTCTTTGCTGTTTCCGGTAATCCTTTTACTCGTTCAAAAATATATTGGTAGTACTCTTCAATAGTAATTTTTTCTCCTGGTCGGTTTGGTGATTCAAAATGTTTTTTAATTCCCATACTTCCATCTGGGTCAATCCTCCACGACAATTCTATCCAAAATTCATCTTCTTCCCAAACTTCTCCAGGATTAGATTCATAGGTATATTCTACTTTTTTACCATTTCTTCTAGCTGATTCACGTAAAACAGGTTGACGGAATGCTATCCAGGTTCCGCCATGTGTTGCATAAGAATTAATATCATGTCTTTCTGAGGCTAATCCCATCGGCAAAACAAAATCGGCAAAAAATGCAGTTTCATTCCAAGTTGGAGTCAAGGCTGCGTGTAATCCAAATTTACTTTCATCCAAAAACATTTCCATCCATGTGAATCCATCAGGATAAGTCCATACAGGATTAAATACTCTTGAAAAATAGACATCCATTTTACCTCTTCCTTCTTTTAAGAAATGTGGTAATAATTGGCTCATTTCAAAGAATGCCAAAGGATATTCTTTTGGAAAATGTAATTGATTCCATTTTTTCTGTGGTTTCGGTTGATTTGGAACAGTTGGTTTAAATTTATTCCAAGAGTTTGGTGATGTTCCTCCTTTTGCTCCAACAGCTCCTGTTAAAACCGTTAAGAAATGTAAACATCTGGCAACGGCCCAACCTCCTAAATTAGATGCACCTGCACTACGCCAGTTATGTGATGCAAATCGTTCTCCAGCTTCACCAATTTTAACTGCAATTTCTCTAATCATTTCTGCCTTAACGCCAGATTCCTCTTCAGCAAATTCAGGAGTAAATTCTTTATACTCCTCTATCATTGCAGCTATATAATTTTCAAAAGTAATTTCTTTATCCGCATGACGCGCTTTTAAATACTCTTGCCAATTTGTCCAATTCTCTAAATATTCTCTATTATATAATCCTTCTTCTAAAATAATCAATGCCATTGCTAATAAAACAGCAGCTTCTGTTCCTGGATAAGAAGGCATCCAATAATCACTCATGGAAGCCGTATTAGATAATCTAGGATCCATTGTCGCTAACTTAGCTCCCTTCATTTTTCCTTCAATAATTCTTTGAGCATGAGGGTTAAAATAATGACCTGATTCTAAATGGGCAGATATCAATAATATAAACTTTGCTTCGGCATGATCTGGTGAAGGTCTATCATAGCCATACCATAAATTATAACCAAATCGAGCTCCCGAAGAACAAATGTTTGTATGCGAATTATGTCCATCTATACCCCATGCAGGTAAAACCCAATTCATAAACCCTTCGGCTCCAGGTCTTCCTACGTGATATGCAATTTCATTATGACGATCTTCTTTGATCGCTTTTCTAATTCTTGCAGAAATTGTATCTAAAGCTTCATCCCACGAAATTCTATCCCATTCTCCATCACCTCGTTTTCCTTTACGCTTAAGCGGATATAAAATTCTGTCAGGGTCTGTTACTTGGTTAATTGTCGCAGGGCCTTTTGCACAATTACGCCCTCTGCTTCCAGGGTGATAAGGATTACCTTCAAATTTTTTAACTTCTTGTGTTTCTTTATCTATAAATGCTGTTAAACCACATGCACTCTCACAGTTAAAACAAGTTGTAGGAACTATTTGATAGGTTTTCTTTTCTTTTCTCGGCCAAACTTTCGGATCGTATTCTTCCCAGTTATCCCATTTTTCAGGTGGTGGAAAGTTCTCATACATCTGAGCAACTTCCTCATCTGAAAACTGACGCATATCACCGTCAAATTCTTGATACTTTTCTTTATGAAGGTTAGGAATTAATCCAATTTTTTCTGCTATTCCTTCTATAAATGATGGTTTTTTATATCCCATGGTCTTATTTCTTCGTTGTCATTCCCATGAAAATGGGAATCGTTTTGTTTTATAATTTAATTATGCAAGAGGAATTCTTTGAGGAGCTTCCACCCAAATTTTTTCAGTATCATAAATTCCAATTAATACTAATATTGCAATAAGTACAATTGTAATATTATTTGGCACCGTTAATAATAGAACTAGAGGTACAATATTTCCTAAAAGAACAACACCAATCCAAAACATGGTTTTGTATCTTCCTTTAGTAATCATTTTTACTACAGTTTTTGCAGATGTCGTCGGGTGAGTTATTGTTAATTCAATCAATAAAATAAATAAATTAACAAGTATTGCTGCTATCATGGTTTTTCTTAAAATAATCATCCAATCTTCATATCCTGTCAACAATAGAACTAAACCAAATATTGCTACACCAGCCATAATACTGTGTACTAACATGTGAAATACCAATGATGGACTTTGCCAAAAATCTCTTCCTTTTGCCTGTGCAAATAAAAATGCAGTATAAATTGCTAGAATTATAGCAAAGAAAGCAGTTATCCATAAAAGTGGCATTTCAGGAATACTCCAATTAAATAATGTTGCTGCTCCCCATATAGTTACTAAGAGTCCAAATATTGAAATCGTATATCCTCCTTTTACTAACCATGAATTCCATTGTGGTCGTAATAATACATTTAAGAAACGGTCTGGTCTATCTAGATCCATTACCAAAAATAACCCTGTTAATCCTAAAAATACTAAAGAAATTCCAGCGGACCATAATTTTGATGAATCAGATACTTCATGCCCTAATAACATTGCAATAAAAGGTATTAAAAATGCACCTGCTGCAATTGCTTTTGTCAATATATATGCAGAAACTTCCCATCCCCAAAGAATTCCTTTATCTGGAGTGTCATAAACTCTTCTTGCTTTTCCATTAAGAACATCAATATAATTAGGATCTTCTGCTGTGTCGTCTGCATAAGCAGATTCCATTTCATTATCTATAGTCATTTGCAATAAGTTTACATCATCATTGCTATGCATCATTTTCTCTGCCGCTTTAGCATAATGACCAACACCTCTTGCTTGAGATCCCCAAAGTGAAATTTCGGATTTTGAAGTTGTTTCAGGATTTAACGATTGATAGTCACCATCAATATAAAACAAATTAGGATTTGTTCCTTTTTCAGGTTTACGTACCATTACTTGTTCTCGAGATAATAAAACTGATATTTCAGTATTAGGGTTCTCCATATCACCGGCAATAATTGCATGTTCAGGACAAACCTCAACACAAGCAGGTGCTCGACCAACTTCAACGCGATGTGCACAATAATTACATTTTGCAGCTGTTTTATTATCAGGATCGATGTATAAAGCATCATAAGGACAAGCTTGCATACAAGATTTACAACCAATACAGCGGTTGTTATCAAAATCAACTATACCGTCTTCTCGAGTGTGCAGAGCTTCAACTGGACAAATTTCTACACAGGGTGCATCTGTACAATGATTACATCTCATTACCGAAAAAATTCTTCTGGTATTTGGGAATTCCCCTTTTTCTACTTGCTTAACGTAAGTTCGGTTAACCCCAACTGGAACATCATGTTCACTTTTACAAGCAGTAGTACAAGCATGACAACCGATACATTTTCGATTATCAATTATAAATCCGTACTTCATGTTTTTATTTATTCAAAAAATGTTAGTATGACCTAAAGATAATCAATTAAATTGGAAGAATAATTAGCCTAAGGTTTGAAATAATTTTAGTTATATATTCAAAAATAAAAAATAAGTTTACAATAGCTGTAACAATAGTTACGGAAGCGGTAAGTTATGTTATAAATCATAGTATTATTTGAAAATATTTACTAAAGGTCTCATTAAAAAAATCTGAATATCATTTTCTTGCTCTGATTAAATGCTTTAAGTAAATTTGTGAAAATTAAAAAAAGTGAAAATTAAAACTTTGTTTTTCGGAATAACCAGAGATATTGTTAAAAATAGATCTATTGAATTTGATTTACCAAAAGGAATAACAATTAACATATTTCAAAAAAAATTACTAGAAAAATATATGGGTTTAACCGATATAGAAAATTATGCTTTTGCTGTTAATGAAGAATATGTAAACATCGAGCATATAATAAAGGAAGGTGATGTGGTTGCTGTAATACCTCCTGTAAGTGGAGGGTAGTTTTTTAAGCTAAAAAGAATATATTTATAATGAACAAAAATATATCGATAAAATTAACTTCAGATAAATTAATCTTGCAAGATTGTAACAATTTTGTAAGTGATGATTCTTGTGGAGGAATTGCTTTATTTGTTGGAACTGTTAGAAACAATACACAAAACAAAACTGTAAAACAATTAGATTTTTCAGCTTATGAACCTATGGCAATTAAAGAAATAGAAAAAATTGCTTTGGAGGCAATAAGCAAATTTTCAATTTTTAAAATTGCTATCCATCATGCCATAGGAAACCTAAAAATAGGAGATATTCCTGTTATAATTGCAGTTT
>DAOVTF010000068.1 GCA_030633225.1 Flavobacteriaceae bacterium | reverse complement strand
CGTACAGCGCAACTAGAGAAAACAATTGATGATTTAGAAAACACCCAAAGTCAGTTGATTCATTCAGAGAAAATGGCGAGTTTGGGAGAGCTTACAGCAGGTATTGCTCATGAAATTCAAAATCCGATGAATTTTATCACTAACTTTTCGGAAGTGAGCATTGAATTGGTCGATGAGATGAATGAAGAATTGGATAAAGGAGATTATGAGGAAGCCAAGACAATTTCAAAAGACATTTCACAAAATCTGGATAAAATTACACACCACGGCAAACGGGCGAGCAGTATTGTTAAAGGTATGTTAGAACATTCAAGAAACACGTCTGGTCAAAAAGAATTGACAGATATCAATGTGCTTGCCGATGAATATTTACGCTTGTCATACCACGGATTAAGAGCAAAAAACAAATCTTTTAATGCTGATTTTAAAACAGATCTAGATGAAAGTTTATCTAAAGTTGAGGTAATTCCACAAGATTTGGGTAGGGTTGTATTGAACTTGATCAATAATGCATTTTATGCTGTAACTTCAATTCCAGAGGAAGAAAAAGACGAAAATTATAAACCTATGGTTACGGTAAAAACTAAAAAGCTGGATGACAATGTTTTAATTAGTATTAAAGATAATGGTCCTGGTATTTCGAAGGAGATTAAAGATAAGATCTTTCAACCGTTCTTTACTACAAAACCTACCGGAAAAGGAACTGGGCTTGGTTTATCTTTAGCCTATGATATTATTACGCAAGGCCATGGAGGTTCAATTGAATTGGAAACAGCTCCTGGTAAAGGAACAGAATTTTTAATTTATTTACCTTTATAAAATAAATAGAAAACAATACAATGAAATTAAAATATTTTAAATAAACACCTATTAACTACTAAATAATAAAAAAATGAGAATACTTGTTGTTGACGATGAAAAAGATGTTGAAATACTTTTTCGTCAGAAATTTAGAAAAGAAGTGAGAAACAAAAGCCTTGATTTGGTATTTGCATTTTCCGGACAAGAGGCACTTGATATGCTAGAGAAAACTGAACCTCCTAAAGTAGTTTATATTTTTTCTGACATTAATATGCCCGGTATGACAGGATTGGAATTATTGGATAAGGTAAAGGCACGTTTTCCACAAATAAAAGTAAGCATGATCTCTGCCTATGGTGATAAAGCGAATTATGACAAAGCTAAAGAATCTGGTGCAAAAGAGTTTTTCACAAAACCCATTGATTTTGATTCACTTAAAGAAGAGATAAAAGAACTGATGAACTAATTAGATTTTTAATATTATGATTACAAAAATTTTAGTAGTTGACGACGAAGAGGATTTAAAGGTCTTGATCAAACAGAAATTTAGGCAAAAGATCCGTCAGAAAGAATACGAATTTATTTTTGCTGAGAACGGAAGGCATGCTCTCGAACAACTATTAGAGCATAAAGATGTTGATTTGGTTTTAAGCGATATCAATATGCCAGAAATGGATGGTCTAACCTTACTAACTAAGATCAAAGAGCAAAACTCTTTACTAAAATCAATTATGGTATCCGCTTATGGTGATATGGAGAATATTAGAACAGCTATGAATCGTGGGGCATTTGATTTTATAACCAAACCAATAGATTTTAAGGATCTGGAAATTACAATAGAAAAAACCATTGAACACGTAGATGCGATTAAAAAAACCTTGCAAGCCGTTAAAGAGAATAATATACTTAGAATGTATGTAGATGAAACGGTGATCAATTTTATGGGCAATAAAGAAATGAAGTCCTCACTTTTTGATAATGAATCCATTGAAGGCACAGCCGTATTTGTTGATATTTGTGGGTTTACCTCAATAAGTGAAAAAGAACCGGCCAATAAAGTGGTTGAAATGCTAAATGCCTATTTTGATATCATGGTAAAAGAAATAATAAAACAAGAAGGAACTATTGATAAATTTTTAGGTGACTCTGTAATGGCTACATTTAAAGGTAAATACCATATTGACAGAGCTATTGAAGCATGCCTAGCAATTAGAAAGGCAATAGATAATGCCGATATAGGAATTGGTATTGAATCGTATAAACCAAAGGTTTCTATTGGTATAAATAGTGGCGATATGGTTTGGGGTAATATAGGGTCTTCCACTTTGAAAAGACTCGATTATACAGTTATAGGCGATGCAGTAAATGTTGCTTCCAGATTGCAATCAGCAGCCGATAGAGGGCAAATTTTGATTAGTGAAGCAAATTATTTAAAAGTAAAAGATTCTTTTAACTGTAAGAAAAAAGGTGAAATAGAAATGAAGAATAAAAAATTGCCACTTGTTGTCTATGAAGTGAATGATTGATTTGACAATAAATTATAATTGGTATTGTCTTTATTGATTTTTAGCTACCATTAATACTTTTGATGATAATAACCATGGAAAAAAAGAAGAGGTTGACAGTTTGTTGCCCTCTTTTATATTTTTTGATTATTTAGTATTTTAACAATACGCAAGTGTATCTAAATCAATACAAAGAATAATGCATTTTTTATATGATAAAAATCATATTTTTTATACCTAATCTATTAAAACACCTTATTTTTGTCAATCATTTCTTAAATTAAGAGAGAATAATAAAAAAAATGGATAGATTTTCGTTTTTGAATACAGTACATACAGAATTTATTGCTGATTTATATGAGCAATATTTAGATAATCCAGATGGTGTTGAGCCTAGTTGGAGAAGTTTTTTTCAAGGCTATGATCTTGCAAATTCTGATTACTCATTGGATGGTGAGGAGCTAGAAGATATTGAAATTCCGCATCAAATTTATAAAGAGTTTAAGGTTGTTGAATTGATCAATGGTTATAGAACTCGTGGTCATTTGTTTACTAAAACTAACCCAGTTAGAACTAGAAGGGCTTATGAGCCAACTTTAGATATTGAAAATTTTGGATTAGAAAAAATAGATCTAAAAACTGTTTTCAATGCTGGTAATATATTGGGAATTGAGCCTAAGACTTTACAGGAAATAATTAATCATCTTGAAAATATTTACTGTAATTCTATAGGAGTTGAGTATATGTACATTCGTAAACCTGAAGAAATTCAATGGTGGCAGGATAAATTGAATAAAAACGATAATCATCCAAATTATAATCCGGATACTAAGAAGTATATCTTATCTAAATTAAATCAGGCAGTAACATTTGAACAGTTTTTACAAACCAAATACGTAGGTCAGAAAAGATTTTCTTTAGAAGGTGGAGAGACTTTAATTCCTGCTTTGGGTGCAATAATTAGAATAGGTGCAGAAGAATATGATGCCGATGAGTTTGTTCTTGGAATGGCCCATCGAGGTAGGTTAAATACTTTGGTTAATATTTTTAGAAAACCAATTCGTGAACTTTTTAATGAGTTTGAAGGAAAAGATTTTGACGAAGATGATTTTGATGGTGATGTAAAATATCATTTAGGCGCTACTACAAATAAAACTCTTAAAAGTAATAAAAGAATTACCATGAATTTGGTACCAAATCCTTCACATTTAGAAACTGTAGGGCCTGTTGCTGAAGGAATTGTTAGAGCAAAAATTGAAGATGAATATAAAAATGATACTTCTAAGATTATTCCAATTGTAGTTCATGGTGATGCTGCAATTGCAGGACAAGGAGTTGTGTTTGAGGTTATTCAAATGAGTAAATTAAAAGGTTATTCTACAGGTGGTACCATACATATAGTTGTTAATAATCAAATAGGTTTTACAACCAATTATTTAGATGCCCGTTCAAGTACTTATTGTACGGATGTTGCAAAAGTTACACTATCGCCGGTACTTCATGTTAATGCAGATGATGTTGAAGCTGTTACTCATGCAGTTTTAATGGCTTTGGACTTTAGAATGAAGTTTAAACGTGATATTTTTATTGATCTTTTAGGTTATAGAAAATATGGTCATAATGAAGGAGATGAGCCAAGATTTACCCAACCTAATTTGTATAAAGCAATTGCAAAACAACCTAATCCTAGAGATATTTATAATGCAAAATTAATTGCAGAAGGAGTTATAAATGAAGAATATACAAAGAATATTGAGAAAGAATATAAAGCTCTATTAGAGGAAGAGTATGCAAAATCTAAGGAAGATCAAGTTGCTAAAGTTCGTCCGTTTATGGATAATGTTTGGCACGGATTTATGCAACAAGATGTAGAAGGAATGCTACTTAGTGTTGGAACCAAATATCCTCAGAAAAATTTAGAAAATATTGCAAAAATTGCTTCAACTGTTCCTGACGGAGTTAAATTTTTACGTAAAGCAGAACGAATTTTACGCGAAAGGGCAAAAATGACCTTTGAAACCAATAAGTTAGATTGGAGTATGGGAGAAATTTTTGCATTTGGAAGTTTACTTGAAGAAGGATTTAATGTGAGATTCTCTGGACAAGATGTTGAAAGAGGTACTTTTTCTCACCGTCATGCGATATTAAGAGATGAGCTTTCTGAAAAACGTATTAATTTACTTAATACCAACCCAAAGAATAAAGCAGAAATGCAGATTTATAATTCGTCTTTATCAGAATATGGAGTTTTAGGATTTGATTATGGATATGCTATGGCTGCCCCAAATACATTAACTATTTGGGAAGCACAATTTGGTGATTTCAGCAACGGTGCTCAAATTATATTTGACCAATATATTTCGGCAGCAGAAGATAAATGGAAACAACAAAACGGAATTGTTATATTATTACCTCATGGTTATGAAGGACAGGGTTCTGAACATTCTTCAGCCAGGATTGAAAGATATTTACAATTATGTGCTAATGATAATATGACAGTTGCAAATTGTACTACTCCAGCTAATTTTTTCCACTTATTACGTCGTCAAATGAAACGTAATTTTAGAAAGCCATTAGTTGTTTTTACCCCGAAGAGTTTATTACGTCATCCTTTGGCAACTTCAAAAATGGAAGATTTTACGAATGGAGAATTCCAGGAAGTTATTGACGATACAATTGAACCAAAAAATGTTAAAAGATTGGTTTTTTGTACTGGTAAATTTTATTATGAATTATTATCTGAACGTAAAAAATTGCAAAGAGATGATGTTGCTCTAATTAGAATAGAACAGATTTTTCCGTTACATAAAGATAAAATAAGTCAGATTATAGAAAAATATAGTAACGCAGAAGATTATATATGGGCACAAGAAGAACCTAGAAATATGGGAGCGTGGAGTTTTATGCTACAGCGTTTTGAGTTGAAAGATCTACAAGTAAGATCTAGAAAATATTATGCTGTTCCTGCAGCGGGCTCTAGTACCAGATTTAGAAAAAGGCAAATGCGTGTGATTGAAAGTGTATTTGATAATAAATAGAAACTAAAATATAGAATAAAGAAATACTTTAGAAGTTTACGATAAGTTTTGCAAACTTTAAGGTTAAATAAACAAATAGATTATGATTTTAGAAATGAAAGTTCCTTCGCCAGGGGAATCAATTACCGAAGTTGAAATTGCAAGCTGGTTAGTAGAAGATGGTGATTATGTAGAAAAAGATCAAGCTATTGCTGAAGTAGATTCTGATAAAGCTACTTTAGAATTACCTGCTGAAGAAAGTGGTATTATTACTTTTAAAGCAGAAGAAGGTGATGCAATAGCAGTCGGTGCCGTTGTTTGTTTAATTGATATGGACGCAAATAAACCAAAAGGGCAAAGTGAAAAGACTTATGAGACTGGTGAAAAAACTGATAGTTCGAATGTAGTCGAGAACGTTTCTAAATCAGAAAAAACTTATGCTACAGGTACTCCATCACCAGCAGCGAAAAAAATATTAGATGAAAAAGGAATGGATGCCGCTAATATAGTTGGTACAGGAAAAGATGGTAGAATTACCAAAGACGATGCTATAAAAGCAGTGCCTTCCATGGGAGAAGCAATTAATGATGAGAATCGTAAAAGCGAGCGTAAAAAATTATCATTGTTACGTCGTAAAGTTGCACAAAGATTAGTTGCTGTAAAAAATGAAACTGCAATGCTAACTACTTTTAATGAGGTAGATATGCAACCAATTTTTGATTTGCGTAAAAAGTATAAAGAAGACTTTAAAACCAAACATGAAGTAAGTTTAGGTTTTATGAGTTTCTTTACTTTGGCTGTAGTTAGAGCATTAGAATTATTTCCTGATGTCAATTCAATGATTGATGGTGATTTTAAAATCTCTTATGACTTTGCAGATATTTCTATTGCAGTTTCTGGTCCAAAAGGGTTAATGGTTCCTGTAATCAGAAATGCAAATACCTTGACTTTTAAAGGTGTTGAAAGTGAAGTGAAACGATTGGCTATACGTGCCCGTGATGGTGAAATTACGGTTGATGAAATGACAGGTGGTACTTTTACCATTACAAACGGAGGTGTTTTTGGATCGATGTTATCAACACCAATTATCAATCCACCGCAAAGTGCTATTTTAGGAATGCATAATATTGTTGAACGACCTGTTGCAGTTGATGGTAAGGTTGTAATCCGGCCAATTATGTTTGTTGCCTTATCATATGATCATCGAATTATTGATGGAAAAGAATCGGTAGGGTTTTTAGTTGCTGTTAAAGAAGCATTAGAAAATCCAGTAGAAATTTTGATGGATGGCGATGAGAAAAAAACTTTAGAATTATAAGTTTAAATAAGTAGTTTTTGAAATTTTATATAAGTCCTTTTAAGTTTTTCTTGAAAGGGTTTTTTATTTGAAATATTAGCACATTTACCTCGAAACTTAAGCATAATTTTTTCCCATTCCTGTTTAATTATCTATAGCTTTACAAAATTCAATTTATAATTTACAAATATGAGCTTTGACAAGGATGCCAGAGATTGGGATAAAGATTTAAAAAAAGTAGAACGTTCAGAAATATTTGCAAAAGCAATAACTGATTTTATTAAGCCAGATACAACCTTGAAAGCATTAGAATTTGGTTGTGGTACAGGCTTATTGAGTTTTGCGCTAAAAGATGCTTTTCAAGCTATTACCTTAGTGGATAATTCTCAAGGAATGATAGATGTATTGCAAGAAAAAATAAAGATAAAAGGAATTAAAAACTTCACACCTATTTGTTCAAATAGTTTAGAAGATGGTTTGAAACCAAATAATTTTGATGTGATTTATACCTTAATGACCCTACATCATATTGTTGATTTAGATAGAATTCTTCAATTATTTTATTCATCACTAAAAACAAATGGTTATTTATGTATTGCCGATTTGGTAGAAGAAGATGGTTCTTTTCATTCAGATAGTACAACATTTGATGGCCACAATGGATTTGATAAAGACGAATTGAATGCCATTTTATTAAAAAACGGACTTGAAACGGAATACTATAAAATATGTACAGAGTCGGAAAGAGAATTGAATGGTAAAATTAAAAAATATCCATTGTTTTTATTGATAGCAAAAAAAACATCCTAATTACTTAAGATGTTTTTGAAATAATATTGTTTTAGTCAACTATTTATAAAAAGGAAAGTGCCTCACATGCCAAATCATTGTGTTTTTCCAGTTATTTGGTGTTGTGTCAATAAAAATATTTCCTTTACTTTTTTCATAAACAACCTGTCCGTTTCCTCTAAAAATACTTATGGAGATATCTGCAGTGTATTTTTTAGTGGTTGTTCCTACTGAACCACCATAAACATTGGTTTTTTTCCAATTTTTATCATTGATACTCGAAAAATTGGTATCTAAATTTGTAGTACCTTCAAAAGACCTTTCTACTTCACCCATCAAAATATAATCAGCACCGCCAATAGCATCAGCAATTTCTTGTGTTGTAAAATTGTCGATCGAATCTGGAGTTATCCCTGCTTTATTTAAAGCAACGGTAATATCTCTGCCGTTTAACACTGTAACCTTAAAATGTTTTCCTTTTTTATGAATATAATCAATTAAAAAATGTTGTACCTCTTTACCTTTTGAGATAGATAAATGTCCATCGTCAGTAAAAGTGAATGGTAAAATAGCTACCGTTTCTTGTGAGAAAGCTGATGTTGAAAGAAAAAGCACAAAAAGGAATATTAATTTTTTTAAATGTTCCATTAGTTTATTGTTTTAGGGAGTTAGTATTTAATTATAAATAAATCAAGAAATAATTATTTTTTTAATTCTAAGATCCAAGATGCTTCCCCTGGTTTTAGCTTGTATTCTAATACTTTCTCACCTCCGGTTGGGTTAGAATTTGTATCGTCTTTTTTATAAACAGGATATTTTCTTAATAATTTATTGCCTTCAACATAAAATTTATCGTGTCCCATATATCCTTTAAATATAGCAATAAAATCATCTTCTGATAATTCTGGCACATAAATAGGTGTTACACTTTTATCACTATTTGATGAAAAACCATAAATATTTGCATACGATCCAGAGCCTACACCTCTTGTAATGATATACAATTCATCAAATCCATCACCATTAATATCTGCAACGAAAGCATGATCAAAAGGATCACTTTCTTCCATTTTCATTGGTT
>DAOVTF010000069.1 GCA_030633225.1 Flavobacteriaceae bacterium | reverse complement strand
GATAGGCGCTTTTATATTTTATAAGATATTTACTTATTAGCCTCTTTAATATACTTTTCTAAAGCCATTGTCATGGATGGATTTTCTTTTGAAGGAGCTGCTATATCAATTTTTAAACCTGCATCTTCAGCAGCCTTAACTGTTGAGTTTCCAAATACGGCGATACGAGTATCTTTTTGTGTAAATCCTGGAAAGTTTTCAAATAATGATTGAATACCACTTGGACTAAAAAACACTAAAATATCATAAAAAACACCTTCTAGATCAGATAGATCACTAACAACAGTTTTAAATAAAATCACCCTGTTCCACTCAGCTTCAGTATCCTTTAATTTTTTAAGCATAGATGGTTTTACTTTATCCGAACATGGTAATAAAAACTTTTCTTCTTTATGCTTTTTAATCAAAGGCAATAAATCATCAAAAGTTCTGGTACCAACGTAAATTTTACGCTTTCTATACACCACATATTTCTGTAAATAAAACGCTACAGCTTCTGATAAACAAAAATATTTCATGTCATCAGGTATAGAAATACGTAATTCTTCAGCTAATCTAAAATAATTATCTACAGCATTTCTACTTGTAAAAATAACAGCTGAAAAATCTAAAAAGTCAATTTTTTGATCCCTAACATCTCTAGCAGACACTCCTTCAACATGAATAAAAGACCTAAAATCAATCTTTACCTTTTGTTTACTCATTAAGTCGAAATACGGAGATTGGTTAGCCTTTGGAGCAGGCTGAGAAACGAGTATAGTTTTTATTTTCATGCGCTTACATTTTTTCTTTTATCATTAATGTAACTTAATTGAGTTACATACTTTTTTATTTAGTAAATAAACAATTTATAAATAACTATAAAGGGGGCTATTTCAAGGGCGCAAAGGTACAAAAATAAATAAAACAAATTACTAAAATTTAATTTTTCGTTTTTTATGAGTTTTATATAATTGAATAGGGATAAAATTACAAACAGAATAAGACCAATAATTAACAAAAACTTTTGAAAGAAACCAACACTATAAGCTATTACAACAATTAAAGGAAAAACAATGAGAGATAAATAAGATAAGTTACTTATTTTCAGGAAAGTTAGATATCTTTGATCATTACTTAATTCAAAAATAACCGACAGTAAAAAACCGATAAAATAACGTATTAAAATAAATAAAATAGTAAGATTTAAAATTTGAAAATAGAAATAGAAATCATTAATAATTATTTGAGAATAAAAAGTTTTAAAACCAAAAAAAACAAATAGAGAATAGTTAAATGCAATTACAAAAAAGAATAAGAAATGAAACCTATTGAATAATAATGGATTCATTTTTACATAATCAGTATAATATTTTTCAGAATAAAAAAGTGAAAACAGCTTGGTAAATTGTTGATTGTAATTGTTTTTTAAAAGAGTAATCAATACCAATACAATCATAATAACTAATGTTACCCAACTGTTTGTAAAAGAAATCCTCTCTAAACCTTCAAACATTTAATCTACTATTTTTACCCTTACTTTATTCCCTTGATAACCTTCAAATAAATCATAAAATTGTATCGCAATTCTAAAGGTTAATTTGTCATTAAATTGAAGTTCCGGATTTATAAATTTTGCTTCTAAAACCATTTTTTCATTTCCATTTATTTGTTTTAAATCCTTTATAATTAACGGAACTTTTTTCATTTCATTTTTTTCATTTCCCTGAAAAACACCTATAAAATGCATGTTTTCAAAAGTAATGGTTTTATTATAAACATTAATAAATTCGAATCGTATTATTTGTTCTTCGCCGGGTTTTATAATTATTTCTTTTTCAGGAATTATACACTTAACCTTTTGGAAGGTTTGGTAATTATTAATATTAACACCAAAATGCATTTTCTTGTTTTTATTAACTATTGGGTATCCACTAATTCTACTACCTACCGCCACAACATCTTTGTTTTGCATTATACTTTCTGAATTTATAATATCATACTGACTTTTGCGCCCTTTTAAAATACTATATGAATGTGTTTTAATTCTTGTATAAAAATTATAAACAGATGCATTTCTGTAGGAATTAACAAAAACAATTGGCTTTTCATTAGTTTTATCTTTTAATATAGGAACCCAAACCTTAGACGCATGTGGCTCTAGCTTTAATGGTGAAAGATCTTCATTTGCTAAAAAAACTCTTGCAATTAATATAATAACAAACTGTATACTTCCAATAATTATTAACCACTTTCTGGCTTTTTCATTTTCAATAAAATAAGTAAAAGTTAAAATTATTAATGGAATTAATATTACACCTGTCCATTGTGCTTGTGGGTTTGTAGAAAAAGAAGAAATAAAGAAGAAAATTATAAAACCATAAACAAGGTATTTTAAAGATTTATCAAATTTTGATTTCGTTTTTTGTTTAAAAAATGCTCTATAGATCAAAGGAAATGTTATACCAACAATTACAATTTGATTTATAATATGCATAATACTATAACTTACACGATAAGGTTTTTTATTTCTCTCCATCAAATGATATCTAAAAGAAGGAAAATCATTCACATATTGCCAATGTAAATGAGGTAAAAATAAAACAAAACCAAAAAAAGCTGCAATCCAAAATTTTCTGTTTTTTAATAAAGAAAGGTTAGATAATACAACAAAAAAGATAACCAAAACACCATGATACTTACTATACAACATAGCAGCCATAGAAAACCCTAATAGAAACACATGAAACCAGCTCTCCTTTTTTAAGAACAGCTTGTATGCATATAAAAATAAAGCTACAAACAACAAAAGAGGAGTGTCAGGAGTAGTTATAAATCCGTAAACATTTAACAAAGCGGTTGAAACAACTAATAAAAAATATAACCAAACATAGTTTTGTTTTTTAGGAATATCTATAATTTTCCATATAATAATAAGCATCAATGTAAAACTAATGATTGAAAAAAACCGCACACCCAATTCTCCATCAAAAAAGAAACTACTAATCTTTACCCAAAGAGCCACCATGGGAGGATGATCAAAATATCCAAAAGCCAAATTTTTTGACCATACCCAATAATAAGCTTCATCTTCAAATAAGCGAGTAAAGTAACTTTGTAAAAAATTAATTATAAAAAAAATAAATAGAAAAAAAACAAATTGATGTTTTGGTTTTTGTAATAAGCCCATATAGAAAAATCTTAACACAAAATTAGCAATAAATTATTTTACCTTTGTACAAGTAAAAAAATAAATATGCAAGATACTTTAGTTATTATTCCAACATTTAATGAAAAAGAAAATATTGAAAAGATAATAAGAGCAACTTTTTCTCAAAAAAAGGCATTTGATATTTTAGTAGTTGATGATAGCTCACCCGATGGTACTTCAAATATTGTAAAAGAACTTATAAAAGAATACCCAAAAAATTTATTTTTACAAATTAGAAAAGAAAAAAATGGTTTAGGTGCTGCGTATATTCATGGTTTTAAATGGGCTCTAGAAAGAAATTATGAATATATTATTGAAATGGATGCTGATTTTTCGCACAATCCTAAAGATTTAGTTAGGCTTTATAATGCCTGTGTAAAAAATGGAGCTGATGTTTCAATTGGATCAAGATACTCCAAAGGGGTAAATGTGGTTAATTGGCCTATGAAACGAGTTTTACTCTCTTATTTTGCCTCAAAGTATGTGCAATTTATTACCGGAATGCCATTTCATGATACAACTGCAGGATTTGTTTGTTATAATCGCAAGGTATTAGAAACTATAAAATTAGATAAAATTAGATTTGTTGGATATGCCTTTCAAATTGAAATGAAATTTAAAGCATGGAAACACGGTTTTAATATTCAGGAGGTTTCAGTTATTTTTACAGATAGAACTTTAGGGGAATCAAAAATGAGTAAAACTATTATAACAGAAGCAATATTTGGAATTATTAACATGAGATTCAAGGGGTTACCTAAATAAGTAAAAGTAGTAAGAAGAAAGTAAAAGTTTTTAAAACGTGATATAGAAATGAATTCCATACTGATTAAAAATGCTCAAATAGTAAACAAGGGAACAATTAAAAATTTGGATGTATTAATTCAAGGAGAGTTCATTGCAGAAATCGCTAAAAACATTAAAGAATACCCTTCAAATACATTAGTAATTGATGCTAAGAATAAATATTTAATTCCTGGTGTAATTGACGATCAAGTACATTTTCGTGAGCCGGGATTAACGCATAAAGCAAATATTGAAACTGAATCTCGAGCAGCTGTTGCAGGTGGAATTACTTCTTTTATTGAAATGCCAAATACAAATCCGCAAGCTACTACCCAAGAATTATTGGAAGATAAATTTAATATTGCAAGTCAAAATTCTTATGCAAACTACTCTTTTATGTTTGGCGGAACAAATGATAATTTAGAAGAACTTTTAAAAACAGATTCCAAAAATGTTGCAGCTATAAAGTTGTTTTTAGGCTCTTCAACGGGTAATATGTTGGTGGATAATGAAGAAGTTTTAGAAAGAATATTTTCTTCTACAAATATGCTAATTGCTGTTCATTGTGAGGACGAGGCGACTATAAAAAAAAATTTAGACAAGCAAAAAAGCATTTATGGTGATGATATCCCTATAAAATTGCATCCAACAATTAGAAGCGAAAAAGCTTGTTATATTTCATCAAAAAAAGCCATTGAATTAGCAAAAAGAACAGGTGCTCGGTTACATGTTTTTCATCTTTCAACAGCAAAAGAAACAGAATTATTTACGAATAAAATTCCTCTTGAGGAAAAAAAGATTACTGCTGAGGTTTGTGTACACCATTTATGGTTTGATGAAAATGATTATGATGAAAAAGGAACATTAATAAAATGGAATCCAGCAATTAAGACAAAAAAAGACAAAGAAGGCTTATGGAAAGCATTATTAGATGATAGACTTGATGTAATTGCCACTGATCATGCACCACACACTTTAGAGGAAAAGAATCAGGTTTATACTAAAGCTCCAAGCGGAGGACCATTAGTACAACATGCTCTTTTAGCAATGTTTGAAGCTGTGAAAAATAGTAAAATAACGATTGAAAAAATGATAGAAAAAATGTGTCATAATCCTGCTATTTTATTCAAAATTGAAAAAAGAGGATTTGTTAAAAAAGGATTTTTTGCCGATCTTGTTCTAGTTGACCCAAATAAAAGCCAAGTAGTTACTAAAGAAAATATTTTATATAAATGTGGCTGGTCTCCTTTTGAAGGCACAGAGTTTGGCACTACTATAACTCATACTTTTGTAAATGGTAATTTGATTTATAACCAAGGCGTATTTAATGATAATATAAAAGGGAAAAGATTAAAATTTAACAGGTAAGTTAATTATGATAAAAAAAACAGTTTATATAATTTTTGTTATCATTTTTCTTTCATGTGAAAGTAAGGTTAAATATGATAAACCAAAAGATCTAATTCCAAAAGAACAAATGATAGACCTGTTAACCGATATGCAATTGGTAATTGGAACAATTGGTGTTAAAAACAAAGATTTAGAAAAAGATAAAAACTACATGTCATTGATTTATAAAAAGTATAATGTGGATAGTACACGATTTGCTGCCAGTAATATTTATTATACAGCAAATATTAGTGAATATGAAAATATATTTGAAGAGGTTGAAAAAAGATTAAAAAAACTTCAAAACAAATATGATAACGAAAGAGATTCGTTAATTAAATCTAAAAAGGAATTAAAGAAACTAAAATCACCAAGCAAGAATTCCAAAATTCTGGATACTATTTTAAAATAAACTACGACTGATAATCTTTACATATATTTTCAATGGTTTGTTCTAATCTAATAAATTCAAAATTTAAAGTCTCTTTAATCTTTATTGACGAAAAATATTTTTTTGACTGAGATGCTCTTGCTGAAAATTTAGTCATTAATGGGGGTTTAAAAGCTAATTTACTTTTGATATTTTCTAACCTCCAAATAAATTCACTTAATGATCTGGTTACTTTAATATTTGGTCTTTTTACCTTAAAACAATCTGCCATTTGAAAAAACAGATTTTTAAAAGATAAATTTTCTGAAACCAAAATAAAACGCTCGTTCTTAATATTGCTTTGCATCAATTTTTGCATAATTTCAACAACATCTTTTACATCAACAAACCCCGTAACACCTTCAGAATAATATTTAAATCTCTTATAAATTTTTGTAAATAAATCACCTGTACCTTTATTCCAAAAACCAGACCCTAAAATTACACCGGGATTGACTATTACAACATCAACTCCTTCTTGTGAAGCCCTCCATACTTCTTTTTCGGCACCATATTTTGTTATTGAATAGCCACTTTTATCAATACTATTATTCCAACCACCTGATTCATCGATTAATTTGGTGTTTTCTTTTTTTTCAATAGTTGCAACAGAACTTACAAAGCATAATTTTTTAATAGAACCATTTATACAAAGATTTACAATATTTGTTGTTCCGTCAATATTGATTCTTCGCATTTTTTTATAATCTCTTGGGTCAAAAGACACAAAAGCAGCTGCGTGATAAACAAATGAAACATCTTTAAAGGCAATTTCAAGAGCAGGAATATCATTTAATTCCGCCTCAACCCAAATAATTTTATTAAAAAGTGTTTCAATATTTAGAGTATAATAACCAAATACTTTTTTAACGGAATTAAGATCGCTTGACTTTTGATGAATAGCCATAATAGATTTTTCACTTTGTAATAAATGATATAACAAATGTGAACCAACCAATCCTGTTCCTCCTGTAACTAAAATCATACAGCGAAAATAAAAAATAGAATTGGATACTTAAATATTTATAAGTAAATTTTTATGACTGAAAATAGTAATGTTTATATTTGACAAAATTTTTGAAATGACAAAGAACTTTGTAGAAGAATTACGTTGGCGTGGTTTATTGCATAATATTATGCCGGGCACTGAAGAACAATTGCAAAAAGAACAAACTACGGCATATATTGGTTTTGATCCAACCGCAGACTCTTTGCATATTGGTAGTCTTGTACAAATAATTTTGTTGATGCATTTTCAGAAAGCCGGTCATAAACCTATTGCTTTAGTCGGAGGTGCAACCGGAATGATTGGTGATCCTTCAGGGAAATCAAACGAAAGAAATCTACTAAATGAAGAGACATTAAATAGAAATGTTGAAGGAGTTAAAAAAACATTAGAGAGATTTATTGATTTTTCAAGTGATATTGACAATGCTGCCGAGATGGTGAATAATTACGATTGGATGAAAGAGCTTTCGTTTTTAGATTTTGCTCGTGATATTGGTAAACATATTACTGTAAATTATATGATGGCTAAAGATTCGGTTAAAAACAGAATCAATGCGGAGTCAAAAGAAGGTATGAGTTTTACAGAATTTACTTATCAACTGGTACAAGGATATGATTTTTTTCATTTATATACCAATAAGAATTGTAAACTTCAAATAGGTGGTAGTGACCAATGGGGGAATATTACAACAGGGACCGAATTGATACGTCGTAAAGCTCAAGGAAAAGCCTATGCAATTACAACCCCACTAGTTACTAAAGCAGATGGAACAAAATTTGGTAAAACCGAAGGGGGAAATATTTGGTTAGACACCAAAAGAACTTCACCATATAAATTTTATCAATATTGGTTAAACGCCAGCGATACGGATGCTGAAAATTATATTAAAATCTTTACTTTTTTAGATAAAGAACCCGTTGAAGAACTAATTTTTGAACATAAAGAAGCTCCACATTTACGTGTTTTACAAAAAAGAATAGGCGAGGAGATTACTATAATGACACATGGTAAAGAGGCTTACGAAAACGCTCTTAAAGCTTCAAATATTTTATTTGGCAGATCTACATCAAGTGATTTAAAAACCTTAGATGAACAAACTTTTTTAGATATTTTTGAAGGCGTTCCTCAAGGGGAAATTACCAAAGAAGATTTAGAAAAAGGGATTGATATTGTAGAAGCTTTAAATGAAAAATCTGGTTTTTTAAAATCAAACGGAGAAGCGAGAAGGGCTTTAAAAGAAAATTCTATTTCTGTAAATAAAGAGAAAGTTAAAGATGACTTTGTTATTAAAACAGATGATCTTATTGCCGATAAATTTATACTTCTACAAAGAGGAAAACGTAATTATTTTTTATTAAAGGTAAAGTAATTTTAACATATTTTACATTAATTATTTGCTACGAGCCTTATACTTATCCAAAATATTTAAGGTTTTATCAATAGGCAAAGATTTCATTTCTCTATTTTTATAACCCTTCATGTCATTTGCCATAAAAATTGAGTTATAAATAGCTTCTTCTGTGGCCTCAACTACAGCAAGAAAAAGAGGTGACATATGATCATTGGAAACCGCAACAGAATTTTTTTCTATGTTGTCAGATTTGTAATGTGTCCGTAGCGCAGGGTGCGTGCTAAATGCAATACTATAGTCTCCACTTCCG
>DAOVTF010000195.1 GCA_030633225.1 Flavobacteriaceae bacterium | reverse complement strand
ATATTTTTTTTCTCATTGATTAGAATACAGTTTTGATAATTATTTTCTTGAGCAAAAATACTTGCTTGAACATTAACAATTCTATTGTTGGTTTTTATAGTTGATAAGTGCCCTGAAAAAACAGAAAAATCTTTGAATAATTCTATCTCATAATTTTTATATGCAACTTTTTGCAATTCTTCTGCTTCAATTATAAAATTGCACTCATTGCTATTTGGTGTAAATAATCCCCCATCTTCTCTATAAACTGTACATCTTATTCTAGCATTTTTTAATAAATTATTATTTTTAATTGTTTTTAATATTTCATCTTCATAATAGTTTAGTGTAAAATTCATTGGAATTTTAATACGCAACATTCTCATAGATGACATCAACCTAAAATAATGATCTTCAATAAAAAATATTTTATTATTTTCAAATTTTAGCGTATCAAAAATAGCATCTCCATATTTGTACGCTCGGTTTTGATAGGTTAATTTAAAATCATTTTCAGATAATAATTCACCGTTATGATTAATCATAGAATATTGAGTTAAAAAAAAAGCCTTGAAAAATCAAGGCTTAAGTATTTTTATTACTAATTAGATTATGCGCCAATAGTATGCTTTAATTCAGCTATTTGATTTTCCCAAAACATTTTAGACTCTTCTATTTCATCTTCTTCGGCAAAATCTGTAATCATCAAAGAAACATCTTTGGTCAACGCATCTACTTGAATTCGTAATTCAAAATAGGATTCTTTATCATCATCTTCTTCCCATTTAAATCTAATAAATTCATTTGTTTTTTGCGAAATTCTAACGGCTACTTCCTCAGTGCCATCCCAGATAAAAGTGAATTTCTTACCTCTTGAATTTACATTATCTGCAAACCATTCACCAAGTGCATCAGGCGTTGAAATATATTGATATAAAAAATTTGGTGATGCGTGAATAGGAATTTCTAATTCTACTTTTACTTTATCTGGCATTAGTTTTATTATTTACTTGAGCAATATAAATAATATCTATGTTTAAAAAAAATATTTTATTCAAATTTTTTATTGAGTATTGCTTGCGGCAAATAAATTTGTTTTTATATTTGCAAACTCAAAATCGGCGAGGTAGCTCAGATGGTTAGAGCGTCGGATTCATAACCCGGAGGTCTCGGGTTCAATTCCCGATCTCGCTACAAATCAAGAGGCACTTTTTTTAATAAGTTGTCTCTTTTTTTTTATCCAAATGTTTTAATTCTGTTACAAACTGAAATAAATAGTAAATGCAACTAATAAGATTACAGCAACGACAAAAACTATTTTGATAAAATTTTCCTTATTTTTTTCTAAAATTATCATTATTAAATTATTATTGTTTATACTATTAATAACGATAAATACTTGAATTTGTTATGATTATAGAAATATAATTAGTATAATATTTTTTTATTCAACATAAAATGACCTCCTATTTGTGAAATTTGAAACTCCTCCCCTATGATTTGAAATCCTTGTTCAGTGTAAAAATCTAAGGCTACGATTCTTGAATTACACCATACTTCTTTTACTTTATTCTTTTTTAAAATTTTCTCAGCTCTTGAAATTAGCATTTTACCATAACCTTTTCTTTGAAAACATTCTAAAGTTGCCATACCGCGTAATTGGTATTGATCTTTTAAAAACAAATGATTATTTGTTTTCATAAAACTAACAACACTTATAAGTTTTTTACTTTCAAATAATCCCAAATGAAAAGTGTCTTTATCATGATCTCCTGAAAATTGAAAAGGTAAATCCATATTTTTCCGAAGAACTTCTTTTCTTATTAGATAAGTTTCTTCTGCAGTAATTTCATGAATTTCTACCATTTCATTTAAAACTATACTTTAAATTTCTCTTTCTTACTTCCCTTATACATCTCATATTTAACAAACCTACATTCCAGTTTACCATTGAACACCTTAATTTTTTTTGAAGTTCGCAAACCAACATTTTTTAATCCATTATTGAAATCTGAAGTAATGAACCATGCATCTGTATCTGTATAACCTTGTTTTAAAGTATTTCCTATTTCCTTATAAAATATGGGTACATTTATTTCTAATCTTTCTCCATAAGGTGGATTAAATACAACTAAGGTTTTACCTTCAATAGGTTTTTCTGAATCGAAAAAGTTTTGACGCTCAATTGTAATAAATTCTTCAAGAGAAGCATTTTCAACATTATTAATTGCTTTACGTACTGCTGAAGGAGCTTTATCATAACCAATAATTTTTTTATCAGAATTTCGGACTTTCTTTAATAATGAATCATGAATGGTTTCGAATAAATTTTTATCAAAATCATTCCACTTTTCAAATGCAAATTCAGGTCGGTTAATATTGACTGGTATATTATTTGCTATCATTGCCGCTTCAATCAATATAGTGCCACTACCACACATAGGATCAATAAAGTGCTGAGTACCATCATAACCCGAAAGAAGAACAAGTCCGGCTGCTAAAACTTCGTTAATTGGAGCAATATTTGTATCTGTTTTATAACCTCTTTTGTGCAAAGAATCTCCAGAACTATCTAAAGAAACCGTACATGTATTTTTTTGAATATGAATATTAAATAACACATCCGGATGTTTTATATCAATATTGGGTCGCTTGTGATATTTATGTCTAAAATAATCGACTATGGCATCTTTACTTTTTAAAGATACATAATGAGAATTGGTAAAATTATCTGAATGAACTGAAGATTTAATTGCAAACGTTTTGTCTACATCAAAATAATTCTCCCACTTTATTTTTTTTAAATTATCATAAAGATCATCTTCATTATGTAAATTAAAACTATGAATTGGAACAAGAATCCTAATAGCCGTTCTTAAAGCCAAATTTGCTTTATACATAAATCCTTTATCACCCTTAAAAGTAACATTCCTAACTCCTTCTTTAACTTGTTGCGCACCAAGATTTCGCAATTCTCTGGCTAAAACAGATTCAAATCCATAAAGAGATTTGGCCAACATTTTAAAATTTTCTTCCATCCGTCAAAAATACATTAAACTGATTAGCTTTTAAAATTACTACATTCAATTTATCTAAACTTTAATGTATTTTTATATTTTTGTTTGAAATAATTATTTTAGTGTTTATTATTGTATTTCCTTTTATTGGGATAACATTTCAACGGTTAATTTAAAATAGAGCTCAGAGGAATTCTTTTTGATTAAAATTATGGATAGAAAAAAAGAGTGGTTTCAACATTGGTTTGATACAGACTATTATCATTTACTATATGACAATAGAGATGAAAAAGAAGCTGAATTCTTTATGAAAAATTTAATCCAGTTTTTAGATATCAAAAAAGGAGATAAAATTTTAGACCTCCCCTGCGGAAAAGGGAGACACGCATTATTTTTAAATGCACAAGGTTATGATGTTGTTGGAGCTGACCTATCAAAAAACAGTATTAAATTTGCAAAAACATTTGAGAATAGTTCTTTAAAATTTACTGAGCATGATATGAGAAATCCTTTAGAAGGTAGATATGATGCAATTTTTAATCTTTTCACTAGTTTTGGGTATTTTGACCAAAACAGAACCAACATAAAAGTTTTAACTAATTTCAAAAATGCATTGAAAAAAAATGGGTCTGTTATTATTGATTTTTTAAATATTGAAAAAGTGGTAAACAATTTGATTCCAGAAGAAATATTTTTAAAAAATGGAATTAATTTTCATATTTCCCGATCGGTTAAAGATGGTTTTCTAATTAAAAACATTATGTTTCATGCAGATGATGAAGATCATCATTTTATTGAAAAAGTGCAATGTTTATCTCTACAAGATATTAAAGATTTTTCTGATATCGCAAATCTAAAAATAAAACATATTTTTGGTGATTATATCTTATCATCATTTGATAAAAAAAATTCTGATAGACTTATACTAATATTACAATGAGTTACTTTGCATTAATATTTTCGGTAGTCTTCGGATTTGTTTTAGTTTTATTAATTAAGCCTAAAACCAAAGTCCTTCAATTACTTTTATCTTTTAGTGGAGCATATTTACTATCTATTACTGTTATAAGCTTAATTCCTGAAGTTTTTGAAAATCAACAAAAAAATATAGGGCTATTCATTCTATTAGGTATTGTTATTCAAACAATTCTAGAATATTTATCAAAAGGTGCTGAACATGGACATGTTCATTATAATGAATTTGACAAAAGTGTACCTTGGTTACTTTTTATAAGTTTATGTATTCATGCCTTTTTAGAAGGGATGCCTTTAGGGGTTGAAGCAAATAATAACTTACTATGGGCGATTGTTATTCATAAAATTCCTATTGCTATTATTTTAGGAATCTTTTTTAAAAACTCAAACTTATCCAATGTGTCAATTTTAGTTTTTATCTCTCTATTTGCATTGATGAGCCCTTTAGGAAGTTTAATTGCACATGAATCTTCATTTCTTAAACAATATGAAATGCAAATAAATGCTATTGTAATTGGTGTATTTTTACATATATCTACTGCTATATTATTTGAAAGTTCAGCAAATCATCAATTTAATCTTAAAAAATTTATTGCAATTTTAATTGGATTTGGATTAGCCTTTATAAGTTCTCAAGTAATATGAATTGAATTTTATAAATTATTTAAGTACAATTAATTAGCAACTTCATTTAAAAATCTAATTCGCATTAATCGTAATTCTTCTTCATCATAATCTCCATCAAATTCATCTAATGCTTCTTGAATTTT
>DAOVTF010000038.1 GCA_030633225.1 Flavobacteriaceae bacterium | reverse complement strand
GTTCATTAAAAAAACCATACCTCTTGAAATATTTTTTGACATAACAATTAAAACAAAAGATAATAGGTATAAATATGATTTTTCTAATTTTAAAACTGGAAAATTGGTGTTAGGCAAGCCCGATGCTGTAGATTTATCAACCTACATCACAAGATTTCCAGAGAAATATCAAATCTTCATAGAAGAACCTATTGATAGTGAAATCTCAAAGGCCATTTCTAGTTTAGAGTATTTTATTATTAATGATAAACTAAAAGTTGAAGAAGACGACTGGTAACTTTTTTTATATTGTTTTATAAAACATCTAGAATTCTTTCTAAGGCCATTCCACGTGAAGCTTTTATTAGTATTGTACTGTTATTAAAAATTGATCTATCAATCTTATTATTAAAATCTTCATAGCTTTTAAACTGAAATATTTTTTTTGATTGTATTTTCACTTTTGAAAAATTTTCACCAATCAAAATCAAGTAATTCAATTGTATTTTTTTAGCTTGATCAATCACTTTGGTGTGTTCGGCTAAAGAATTTTTACCAATTTCAAACATATCACCAAGTATTGCAATTTTATTTTTATCAGTTAGTAGAGATAAGTTTTCAAGAGCAACTTCTATACTATTTGGATTGGCATTATAAGCATCTAAAATAATTTTATTTGTGCCTTTATTGATGATTTGCGATCTATTATTACTCGGAATATAATTCTCTATAGCTGCTTTTATATTTTCATCATCTACTTTAAAAAATTGTCCAAATGCAATTGCGGTAGCAATATTCAAAAAATTATACTTCCCAATTAATTTACTTTGAACTATAGTGTTATTAAACTTTAAACAAACAAAAGGGTCAGCACTTAAAAACTCTACAGGAAAATCAGACTTTTTTGAATCAAATGTAACTTTGTTCATTTTTATAGATTTTTCTACCTGAATTTCATCATTAGCATTAACAAAAACTGTTTTATTATTTTCTCTTAGATTATCATAAAGTTCGGTTTTTGCTTTTATCACTCCTTTTAAACTCCCAAATCCTTCCAAATGAACTTTTCCAAAATTCGTGATATATCCAAAATCGGGCAAAGCTATTTCGCATAAGAATTCAATTTCATTTGGATGATTTGCTCCCATTTCAACAACACCTATTTCTGTTTCTGGGGTCATTGAAAGTAAGGTTAAAGGAACTCCAATATGATTATTCAAATTTCCTTTGGTAGCAGTACATTTAAACTTTTCTTTTAATACAATATCAATTAATTCTTTTGTAGTTGTTTTACCATTACTTCCCGTCAATGCAATAATAGGAATATTAAGTTGTTGTCTGTGATAACTTGATAATTGCTGAAGTTTTTTTAACACATTATCTACTAAAATTATTCTATCCTCCGTTTGATATTCTTTTTCATCAACAATTGCATAACTAGCTCCTTTTTCTAAAGCTTTTATGGCATACTTATTACCATTAAAATTGTCACCTTTTAAAGCAAAAAACATAGTGTTTTTTAACTCTTTTCTTGTATCGGTAGTAACTAAATAAGATTGTTTATATAGTTTGTACAATTCTTCTATTTTCATAAAGTAAATGTAAAAAAAAACTCAATATCAAAAATGATATTGAGTTTTTTTTATAAATTTTTAAATAATACTATTTAGCTGATTTCCTTCTTCTAGAATATGACATTTGACCTAGTTTATCAGTTGCGCATCTAAACCCAATATAGTTGGTTGCCATATATTCTGGTAAATATCTACGTTGTGCAGGGTCTAACCAAAATGCTCTATCTTTCCATGAACCACCTTTATACACTCTTGTTTTATCACTAATTAAAGTGGTTCTGGTTTTTGTATCATATTGTTGAATGATCAATCCACTTTCACCAATTTGTCTTGGAATTTGCGGAGAATTGTACATTCTTGGTTGAGCATCTTGTTCATCTTCATCTTTAAAAAATTGTTTTGTAGAAGCTAAATCGCCATCTTTACTATCAATATTATAAGCTTTTTCATAATTTCTACGCATAAATGCATCACGTTTTGTAATAGGAACATATTTTATACTTCCTGGTAAATCTCTAGGAACAATTTTACCGTTATCTAAAGTATCGAACTCAACATTATTATAATCAACTACAACAACATTACCTTCTTTATCAATCATTTTTTTGTTAAACACATTTCCTCTAAAATAACTAAAATCATTTGCGTCATTATCAATAATTGGTCTATAAACATCAGCTACCCATTCGGCAACATTACCGGACATATCGTATAAACCAAATGCATTAGGTTTGTAAGATCTTATTTTCATAGTTATATCGGCACCATCATTACTCCATCCTGCTAAACCACTATAATCACCTTTACCTTGTTTAAAGTTTGCCATTTGATCGCCTTCATATCTTCTTGAAGTTTCACGAGTTGAACCACCATTCCAAGAATATTTTTTACGTCCTCTAATAGAATTGTATTCTCTGTTTTCAATCAATGCTTTTGCAGCATACTCCCATTCCGCTTCCGTTGGCAATCTAAATCTCTGTGATAAAATACCATCTGTAATTTTAACATGACGACCTGTAAATGATCCTTTAGATTTTTCTTCTCCTTTTGGTTTTTTCGAATAATCTTTTACCCCTTTATAATAAATTGATGAATCACCATCAAATAATAAAGCTGGATTTGCTAAATAAGTTTCCGTATCAAAACGATTTGCTCCTTCAACTTGTAATGAATCAAGGTCAAATAAAGTATGTAATACACCTTTATCTACTAATATTTTTTCATTTACTCTATTTGTTCTCCACTTACAGTAATCTGTTGCTTGTCTCCAAGAAACACCTACAACAGGGTATTCAGCATAAGCCGGGTGACGTAAATAGTTCTCGGTCAATAATTCATTGAAACCTAAAGTATTTCTCCACACCAAAGTATCAGGCAATGCTGATTGATAAATCTTACGATAAGTATCATCACTGGGAGGAAAAACTCTTTCTAAATATTGTAAATACAATAAATATTCAATATTTGTTACTTCTGCTTCATCCATATAAAACGAACGAACTTGCTGTTTAACCGGGGTTGTATTCCAATCAAACATAACGTCATCTTGAACACTACCCATGGTAAATGTTCCGCCTTCAATCAATACCATTCCTGGTGGAGGCCCTTGCTCTTTATAATTAGAATTAGCTTGGAAAGCTCCATACTTTGGATTGTTGTATTCCCAACCCGTTAAGGTTGATACATTTTTACTACTTTTATTACAACTAGCTAAAAAAACTGTTGCTAAAATTAAAAGAAGTACTTTGTTACTGTTAAACTTTTTCATAATCTACTGTTGGATTAACAAAATTATTATTGTTTCTTTTTCAATTTGTATTAAATTGCTTTATTTTGGTTTCAATTCTTGTATAACGATTGTTTTTTTTCTTTATTATGTGTAATGTTGTAAAATAATTAAAAATATTTAAATAGTAATTCTTAATGTTTTATAAAAAATATTTATTTTTTTTCTTTTTATTAATCAAAATTTCTTTTTTGGAAGCTCAAAATGTTGAGTCAAAAAGTTATACTCTAAAATGGAATGATAATTCAACAATACAGTTGAACAAAAATCAGACCATTACATTACCTTTAGTTGAAAATAATTTATTCAATCAATATAATATACCTACATACACTAATATATTTAACGTACAAAAAAACGTATTAGTACAAGAATATCAAATAAAAAATGTTAAATTTTCTGACCTACCAAAAAACTTAGCTAAACATATTAATATTGATAAAATTCCAAAAGAAATTAATAGTGAATTTAACATCAATAAAGCTAGAAATAAATCTGTAGCAAAACTAATTTTATTACCCTTAATTAACAGTAATGGTCAAATTAAAAAAATCGAGTCCTTTACTTTAGAATATCGTCTAACTGATTCAAATGCAAGAAATAAAAATGCCCCTATACCTATATATAGAACAAACTCTGTTTTGTCAACTGGTACTTGGTATAAATTTTCAATTGACACCACCGGTATTTTTAAAATTGATAAAAGTTTATTAGAAAAAATTGGAATAAACACCTCGAATCTAGACCCTAAGAACATTAAAATTTATGGCAATGGAGGAAATCTTCTACCTCAACTAAACAGCGAGTTTAGGTATGATGACTTACAAGAAAATGCAATCTATATTGAAGGAGAATCAGATGGCTCATTTGATAATGATGATTTTATTTTATTTTATGGAAAAGGAGCTCATTCATGGGAGATAAATCCATTTGATTTTAACTTGACAAAACATGTAAATAATATTTATAGTGATAAAGCATTTTATTTTATTACTGTTGACAATGGTTTTGGTAAAAGAATAAAAACATCAGATGAAATTACACAACCAACAGATGAGCAAATAATTAATTTCCAAGATTTCATGGTTCATGAGGTTGATAAAACAAACCTATTTGCCAATGGTCAACAATGGCTAGGTGAAGATTTTAGTTTTAATGAAAATCAAACTTTTCAATTTATTTTTGATCATATTGATAGTTCAGAAGAATTGGTTTTAAGAGTTAGAGGAGCAGCTATTTCTTTTACTAATACAGAAATGAATGCTTCAGTAAATGGTCAAAATTTAGTAAACCTTAAATTTAGAGCTTTAACATCTACTTCTTATAATTTGGCAACATCCGATGAAGATAACGGTAGCGCAATAGTCAATCAAGACAATATAAATGTTGCAATCACTTACAACAATCTTGGCAATCCCTCTTCAAAAGCTTATTTAGATTATATTGAAATATTGGGATCAAAAAAATTAATTGCAGATGATAAACAATTTTCATTTAGAAATATTCACACAACTGATATTAATAAAACTTATGAATATCAAATTCAAAATAATTCTACTATAAAACAAGTTTGGGAAGTCACTGATTATATCAACCCAAAACAAATAACTAACCTATCGGATGGTTCGGATTTTACGTTTAAATCTTTTGGTGGTGAGATCAAGGAATTTATAGTTGTCAATGAAAATGATTATTTTAAACCAGAATCTATTGAAGATAATAAAGTTGAAAATCAAAATCTTCATAATTTAAAAGATATCGATTATGTCATCATAACTCAAGATTATTTAATAACGGAAGCAGAAAGATTAGCTGATTATCATCGAAATAATTCAAGCTTAAACACACAAGTTATTGATGTTCAGAAGATTTACAATGAATTTGGTTCGGGCTCACCAGATTTAACTGCTATAAGAGATTTTGTTAGATTCTTATATCTAACAGCCTCTTCAGATAACAGTAAAATTAAATATGTTTGTTTATTTGGCGATTCATCTTTTGATTTTAAAGATAGAATTACTAATAACAATAATATTGTTCCTGCATTTCAGTCTTTTGAAAGTTTTAACTTAGTAACATCTTATGTAACAGATGATTATTTTGGTATTATGGATGATGATGAAGGGGAATTAAGAAGTAATGATTTACAAGATGTTGCTACAGGAAGATACCCTGTAACAACTCTATTTGAAGCAAAAGAAGCGATAGAAAAAACTTTAAATTATTACAATTCAACTTCTTTTGGTGATTGGCGAAATGTAGTAACTTTTGTCGCTGATGACCCAGATAAACCAAGTGAGTTTGTTTTACAACAAACTGTAGATTTAATTGCCGAAGATGTTAAAACTAACAAACCAGGTTTCAATATAAAAAAGATCTACGCAGATGCACATCAACAAGAAACCTCAGCGGGAGGAGAAAGATATCCAACGGTAAATGAAGCCATTACCAACTCCATTGAAACCGGGACTTTAGTGTTAGATTATTTCGGTCATGGTGGTATAAATGGTTGGGCTGAAGAAAGGATATTAGAAGTTCCTCAAATTCAAAACTGGAATAATTTTAATACACTTCCTCTGTTTATTACAGTTACTTGCGAATTTTCAAGATTTGATAATCCACTAAGACCAACTGCCGGAGAATTTACATTTTTAAATGCTAAAGGCGGTTCGGTAAATATGATTACTACAACTCGAGAAATATTCATTACTGTTGGTCAAGCTTTTAACAGAATACTAATTCAAAAGTTATTTAATTTTCAAAATGAAAATTATACAATTTCAGAAGCTCTTATGTATTCCAAACATAGTTTTAGTACGATTCAACGGTTTTTTATATATAATTTTGGTGACCCTGCGATGAAACTTGCTCAACCAAAACCAAATATTATAATCACAAAAATGAATGAAAAAGATATTCTACAAAGTAGAGATACCTTAAAAGCTTTATCGCATATAAAATTAGAAGGAATCATTACAGATAACAATAATATATTATTAAACGATTACAACGGAACTTTGTCAACAATAATTTACGATAAAGCATTAGATAAAACCACATTAGACAATGATAACTTTGGCAGAAAAATGGAGTTTACCTCTATTGAAAGCAAAATATTTAGAGGAAAAGCATCCGTAAGTAATGGTAAGTTTTCTTTTGATTTTATTGTACCAAAAGATATACGAATAGCATATGGCAATGCAAAAATTAGTTTATATGCAAATGATAGTAAAAATGATAAAACAGGTTATAATTTAGATATAACCATTGGAGGAATAAATGAAAATGCACCAGTAGACAATGAGGGACCAACAATAAGTTTATTTATGAATGATGAATCGTTTGTTGAAGGAGGAAATACAAGTGAATCACCGCTATTATATGCTGTATTGGAAGATGACTCAGGAATAAATACTTCAATTACAGCAGTTGATCATGATATTATTGCAATTTTAGATGAAGATAATGCAAATCCTTATGTCTTAAATGACTATTATGAAACCGAGTTAGATAACTTTAAAAAAGGTAAAGTAAAGTTCCCTTTTCGCAACCTTGAACCCGGTTTGCATCATATTAAATTTAAATGTTGGGATACATACAATAATCCATCAGAATCTACGTTAAGTTTTATTGTAGTTGATGATAGTGACTTAATATTAAGTAATGTTTTAAATTATCCTAATCCGTTTGTAAATTATACTGAATTTTGGTTCAATCATAATAAACCAAATGAAACTTTAGATGTTTTAGTACAAATATTTACCGTATCAGGAAAATTAATAAAAACCCTTAACCAATCAGTACAATCAAACGGACTACTTTCAAGAGAAATAACTTGGGACGGTTTAGATGATTTTGGAAATAAAATTGGCAAGGGTGTTTATGTATACAAACTTCAGGTTAAATCAATATTATCAAATGCAAAGGCTGAGAAATTTGAAAAATTAGTCATTTTACAATAACAATTAGATTTAACCCTACAATTAATTTTATTCATGAAAAAATTAAGTTTTATCATCATCATCTTATTTTTTGGAAATTTTAAAAATTATGCTCAAGATGATTTAAACCCGATTACAACAGCAGCACCTTTTCTACTTATTGCACCTGATGCAAGAGCTGGTGGTATAGCGGATATGGGAGCAGCCACATCACCAGATGCAAGCTCACAACACTATAACGCTGCAAAAAATGCTTTTGCTAATTCGCAATGGCAAATTGGTTTAAACTATACTCCATGGTTAAGAAATTTAACTAACGATGTTAGTTTAACTAGTGCCTTTGTTACAAACAGAATTAGTGAAGTAAGTGCTTGGAGTGCTAGTTTAACTTATTTTTCACTTGGGTCTATTGAATTAACAGATGATACAGGGGTAAGTTTAGGATCAGAGAATCCAAATGAATTTGCTTTTGACGGGTCATATGCTTTAAAGTTGAGTGAGAACTTTTCGATGGCGGTTGGTTTGCGATTTATTCATTCAGATCTAACTTTAAGAATTGAAAATTCTAGTATACAAACCATAAATACTTTTGCAGTTGATCTATCTGGTTATTACCAGAGTGAAGAAAAGAATTATGGTGGATTTAACGGAAAATGGCGAGGTGGGTTTAATATTTCAAACATGGGACCCAAAGTTGAACTAGTTGTAGGAGGTGATGAAAGTTTTATTCCTACCAATTTAAAATTAGGTGGTGGCTTTGATTTTATTATAGATGATGTTAATACAGTTACTGCAAATCTTGAATTCAATAAATTATTAGTTCCAACACCTCCGATAAGAGAAAATGGTGAAATAATTGAAGGTAAAGATGATGATGTAGGTTTTTTACAAGGTATGTTTCAGTCGTTCTATGATGCTCCAAGAGGATTTGAAGAGGAATTAGAAGAAGTAATATGGGCAGTAAGTGGTGAATATATGTACAATAATGTATTTGCGGTGAGAGCAGGATACCTTCATGAAAGTCCAAATAAAGGAAATAGACAATATTTTACAATTGGTGCCGGATTTAGGTTTAGAAGTAGTACTTTAGATTTATCGTACTTAATAAACGCATCGGATGTTACCAATCCATTAGAAAGTACTTTACGTTTTTCATTATCTATTAATTTAGGTGATGTTTATGAATACTTTTAATGTATAAAAAACAAAATGACCGAGAAAAAAATCACTTTAAAGTTTATAGTTTACAAAGACTCAAGTGAGCTTTCTCATTCAGAAAATAATTTATTTTTAAAAGCAATTGAAGCAAGAAAAAATGCTTATGCCCCATATTCTAAGTTTAGCGTTGGGGTTTCTTTATTATTAGAAACTGGTAAAATAATCCAAGGAAATAATCAAGAAAATGCTGCCTATCCTTCTGGTATGTGTGCGGAACGAGTTGCCATTTGGAATGCCGCTTCAAATTACCCTGACTTAAAAGTTGAAAAAATATTCATTTCTGCAAGTTCATCAAAAAAAACTGTGGATCAACCCGTTTCTCCTTGTGGTTCTTGTCGCCAAACTTTGGCTGAATACGAAATCAATCAATCACATAACATTGAAGTCTATTTCACAGGAGAAACAGGAAAAATAATTAAAACAAATTCTATTAGAGATCTACTTCCCTTAGTTTTTGATAATTCCTTATTATAATTTACAATGAAAAATGATGTTACCAATAGAGAAGATCTTTATCTAATTGTTAGTGAATTTTATAAAAAATTGCTAGTTAATAAAGAATTAAAGCATTTCTTTGAAAAATTTCAAGATAAAGACACTCTAGAAAAACATTTAAACGTATTGGTTGATTTTTGGGATAATATCTTATTCTATTCAGGTACTTACCAAAAAAATGCCATGCAACCTCATATTAATTTGCATCAAAAAAAACCATTTTCACAAATACATTTTGAAACATGGCTTCAACTTTTTAATGAATCTATCGATGAGAATTTTGAAGGAGAACAAGTAAGTCTTCTAAAAAATAGAGCACTTTCCGTAGCTACAGTAATGAGAATAAAAACAATTAATTCTTAATAACTGTTTTAAAATATAATCTATATTTGTCTTTTGCATAATTCATATTGTAAAAACTTAACGAATTCTAATTTTTCTTATGAATTATATAAGAATTAATGATTATATTATTTATAATTCAAACTTTAGATTTTAAAATTTCATTTTCATAAATCAATAATAATGAATTCAATTATTACAGGAACAGGTACTTACATTCCAAAAATCATTAAAAAAAATTCTGATTTTTTAAAAAAAGAATTCTACTCTGAGAAAAAAGAAACCATACCTTCTTCCAATGAAATTATAATTGAAAAATTTAAAGCAATAACCGGAATTGAAGAAAGAAGGTACTTAGAACCTGAACTTCAAAATAGTGATGCTGCAGCTATAGCTTCTAAAATTGCTATAGAAAATGCAAAAATCAATCCAGAAGAAATCGATCAAATAATATTTGGACATAATTTTGGTGACATTAGATTTAATGATACTCAATCTGACATGCTACCAAGTTTAGCCTCAAGAGTTAAACATTTATTGCGAATTAAAAATCCAAATTGTGTTGCATACGATGTAATATTTGGATGCCCAGGTTGGGTTCAAGGACTTATTCAAGCAGACAATTTTATTCAAGCTGGAATGGCAAAAAAATGTTTGGTAATAGGAGCTGAAACACTTGCTAGAATAGTCGATCCGTACGATAGAGATTCAATGATCTACTCAGATGGTGCAGGGGCTTGTATACTTGAAAAAGGTAATGATACTAATAAAGGTATTTTAAGTCATGCTGCACAATCATTCACTTATGACGAGGCTCATTATTTATTTTTTGGTGAATCCAATAAAATTATTCAAAATATAAATACGCGTTATATAAAAATGTATGGGCGTAAAATTTATGAATTTGCTTTAAATAATGTGCCAAATGCAATGAAATCTGCCTTAGATAAAAGTGGGGTACCGATTGAAAAGATTAAAAAAATATTGATTCATCAGGCAAATGAAAAAATGGACGAAGCAATT
>DAOVTF010000228.1 GCA_030633225.1 Flavobacteriaceae bacterium | reverse complement strand
TAATGAATCAATTTTTAACAAATGGTTCAAAGTCTATCCCCAAATTAATCGTAATTGAAAATAATACTAATAAAGTGATAGGAACTTGGGGTCCTCGTTCAAAATTTGCTACTAAGATGGTTAATGATTATAAAGAAAAATATGGTAATTTAAGCGCTGAATTTAAAAAGGAATTACAACAATGGTATAATAGTGATAAAGGTGTAAATATTGAAAATGAAATGGTTGAATTAATAGAATCTATGAAATAAAATGCTAGTTGATTACAATACAATATCAGAAACTTCAAGGGTTTTAATATATCCGTCTAAAAGGAAATTCTATAAAGATGAACTTCCTGTTTTTAGTGAGAAAGTGTCCAATTTTTTAAATGAATTTAATGAATTAAAAGTTTGTTTTAGAATTGAATATAACAGGTTTGTTCTTGTTTTTATTTCAGATGAAACTCCTTTAACATTAGAACTAAATGATAAGTTAGTAACGTTTATTCAATCTTTAGAAAATGAATTTGAAGTTGTCTTATTAGATAAGGTGAATGTATGTTTTAAACAAGGAGAATTTGTTCAGATGAAGGAAATTTCTGATTTTAAAAAATTGATTAAAAACAAAGGTGTTTCAAAAAAAACAATAGTTTTTGATAACCTAATCAATACAAAAGAAGAATTTGAAAATTATTGGGAAATACCAGCAGAAGAAAGTTGGGTTTCACATTTTTTTAAAAGTAAATGATCAGCCTAATATTTCGATAAATTGTTCTGGAGTTATTGCTTTATCTACATTAAAATCACCACTTTTTGTTCGGCGTAGCTGAGATAAATGGGCACCTGAATCAAGTGATTTTCCAAAATCATTTGCTATAGATCGAATATATGTTCCTTTGCTACAAACAATTCTAAATTCAACATTTGGCATATTTATTTTGGTAATTTCAAAGTCGTAAATAGTAACTTTTCGTGATTTAATTTCTGTAGTTTCACCTTTTCTTGCTAATTCATATAATCGAACTCCATCTTTTTTAATTGCGGAGTATAGTGGAGGAGTTTGCTCAATTTCACCTAAAAATAATTTTGTTGTTTCTTTGATTCTTTTTTCAGTAATGTGATTCGTAGAAAAAGTCTCATTTATTGATGTTTCCAGATCAAAGGATGGAGTTGTTGACCCTATTGTAAATGTACCAGTATACTCTTTTTTTTCTGCTTGAAAAACATTTATTTTTTTTGTGAATTTTCCTGTACAAATTATTAATAAACCTGTAGCTAAGGGGTCTAAAGTTCCGGCATGACCGACTTTAATTTTTTTAATATTATACTTTTTTCTTATTACCCACCTTAATTTATTTACTACTTGAAAAGAAGTCCAATTTAATGGCTTGTCAATTATTAAAATTTGACCATTTTTAAAGTCTTCTAAATTCATTATAAATTGAAATAAGCATAAGTAATAGCTATAATTCCTACAATAAAACAATAAATTGCAAAGTAATAAAGTTTACTGTTTTTTACTAAAGAGATCATCCAGTTACATGCAAACAAACCTGAAACAAAAGCAGCAATAAAACCTACACTCATGCTACCGATTTGATCACTTTCTAAACTAATTTCTCCACTCATAATATCTTTAGCTACTTTTCCAAAAATAAGAGGGACAACCATTAAAAATGAAAATCGAGCGGCTTTAGTTCTATCAATACCTAATAAAACTGATGTAGATATTGTAGCGCCTGATCTTGAAATACCTGGTAGCATCGCAATTGCCTGAGAAATTCCAACTATAAATGCATTTTTATAGGATATATTCTTATCTGTATTTTTAGCTTTATCTGCAAGTAATAATAATAAAGCGGTTATTAAAAGCATAAAACCAACCATTAAAATATTACCGTTAAAAAAAGCCTCTAATTGTTCTTCAAACATAAGCCCGATGATAACTGCCGGAATCATTGAAACTATTATTTTAAGTGAAAAGATCAATTCTTCATTCCATTTAAATTGAAAAAGGCCTTTGATAATATCTAACACTTCTTTTCTAAAAACAACCATAGTGCTAAGTGCCGTAGCAAAATGTAATACTACCGTAAAAGTTAAACTTTCCTGAGGTAGAGATTGATTACCAAATATGACTTTTGCTAATTCTAAATGTCCGCTAGATGATACAGGCAAGAATTCGGTTAAACCTTGTATGATTCCAAGAATTATGGCTTCTATATAACTCATTAAAATTGATTAAAAAGGATGAATTATTTTTTCTTAGGATTAGCCATAATGGCATATATTTCAACCGAAAGACCAATAAGAACGATAGTTGGAGCTAGCCTTATTCTGCGAAAATTATAGATATCTTCGTTAAATACGTTTGGATCATCGCTCCCACCTCCAGCCATTAATATAAAACCAAAAAGAATAATAATAATCCCGGCAATCATTATGGTGTAGTTTCTTTTTCCAAAAAGAAATTCACCAGACTCTTTATTTTGGTTTTTATTTTTATTTGCCATTTTATATTAAATTTTTATTAATTTTAATAATACAATTCATCAGTTCTTAAATTTAAAAAACGTTGAGTTGCAAAAAAAGTACTCAACCAAGTAATTAAAATTCCAATTAAGAAAATAGCACCGAATAAACTTACAATTTCTATTCGGTTATCAATTATACCAAATTCTGGGAATTGTTTATTGAAATAATATAAAACAAATGCAAGTTCTATTAAAGCTAAAATTGCACCAATAATTCCTAGTCTAACACTTCGCCAAATAAAAGGTTTGCGTATAAACCTTTTAGTAGCACCTACCATTTGCATAGTTTTTATGGTAAATCTCTTTGAATAAACTGATAATCGTATAGAACTATTTATCAAAACAACTACAATCAATGTTGCTAAACCACTAAAAATAAGTATAAATAAACTTATTCTTTTTACATTTTTTGTCAACAATTCAATTAGTGGTTTGTCATAGGAAACTTCAGAAACAAACTGATTATTTTTATATTTCTCCTCAATTTCAGTCATTTTTTCTGGAGTTACAAAATCTGCCTTTAAATTAATATCGATTGAATTTTGAAGAGGATTGTAACCCAAAAAATCCATAAAATCCTCACCGTTTTCTTTTTTGTAAATTTCAGCAGCCTCTTCTTTTGAAATAAATTTCGTGCCTTTAGTAAAAGGTTCTTCATCAATTGAAACCTGTAAATTTAAAAGACTCTCTTTTTTTACATCATTTTTTAAAAAAAGCGTTATCGCAGCCTGTTCTTTAAAATAGTTGGCTACTTTTTTTGTGTTTAAAACCAATAAACCTAAAAGCCCCAATAAAAATAGGACTAATGATATACTAATTATTACTGAAATATAAGACGAACGTAATCTCCTTTTTTGATATTTTTCAAAAGATTTACTCATAAATTTTCATAAAGATTGTAATCTGCAAGGTAATTAAATCAATTTGTTTGACAAACAAAATATTTTGGATTTGTCTTATTTTGTTTTGGTTAAAGAACTTCGTTTACTTTATCTTTTTCAACAATTTCTTGGCAAAGTTCAATCAAAACTCCATTAGTTGATTTTGGATGTAAAAAAGAAACTAATTTATTGTCGGCTCCTTTTTTAGGAGTTTCATTTAATATGGTAAAACCTTCTTTTTTAAGTCGGTCAATTTCTTTATTTATATTAGTAACAGAAAAAGCAATATGATGAATTCCTTCTCCTTTTTTTTCTATAAATTTTGAAATTGGACTATTTGGGTTTGAAGCTTCTAATAATTCTATTTTATTTGGACCTATTTGAAAAAATGATGTTTTAACGCCCTCACTTAGAACATCCTCAATTTTATAATGCTTTTCACCAAAAAGGGAAGCGAACAATTCATTAGATTTTTCTATATCTTTAACCGCAATACCAATATGTTCAATTTTATTCATCATGCATATTTTTATTTTTCAAAAATAGATAATTTATGCCCAACGGATTTAGCATTTAGATATTTTTAAC